>NZ_JBVCWP010000090.1:0-13651 GCF_057460485.1 Boseongicola sp. | reverse complement strand
TTAAGGTCGATAGCCACATCACAATGATGGCCGCCGCCCAGTCGTTCATCTCCGGTGCGATCTCGAAGACGATCAACATGCCGAACGACGCCTCGATAGAGGACTGCAAAGCCGCCTACGAACTGTCTTGGTCCCTTGGCATCAAAGCCAACGCGCTTTACCGCGACGGCTCTAAACTGTCCCAGCCACTTGCCGCCGCCCTTGTCGAGGACGACGACGAAGCCGCTGAAATCTTCGAGACAGGCTCGACCCAGGAAAAAGCCGTCGTTCTGGCCGAGAAAATGGTCGAAAAGATCATCGTCAAAGAAATCGCTCGTGGTCGCGAGCGGTTGCCCGAGCGTCGCCGGGGCTACACCCAAAAGGCGGTAGTGGGCGGTCACAAAGTCTACCTGCGGACTGGCGAGTACCAGGACGGCAAAATCGGTGAGATTTTCATCGATATGCACAAAGAAGGCGCTGGCTTCCGTGCGATGATGAACAACTTCGCCATAGCGGTCTCGGTCGGCCTTCAGTACGGTGTGCCGCTTGACGAATTCGTTGATGCCTTCACGTTCACAAAGTTTGAGCCAGCCGGGATGGTGCAAGGCAATGATAGCATCAAGAACGCTACGTCGATCCTTGACTACATCTTCCGCGAACTTGCCGTCAGCTACCTCGACCGCACCGATCTTGCCCACGTCAAACCGCAGGGCGTCAGCTTTGACGACCTTGGTCGCGGCGAAGAGGAGGGCAAGCGCAACTTTGAGGAAGTAAACGGTTCACGCGGCGAGGATCCGGTCGATGTTCTGCGCAAGGTCGTCTCCACCGGTTACCTCAGAAATCGCGCGCCTCAGGGCCTGATGGTCGTGAAGGGCGGAGCAGGGGCCACGGCACTTAACTCCGCTGGTGACGCGGTCGCAACGCTTGAAACGCTTGTGCCTAACGTGAAAGCCGAAACCGCACTGAGCTTGGGAACCGTGTCGATGGACCCGCGCTCCAAGGCCAAAATGCAGGGCTATGAGGGCGATCCTTGCGGCGATTGCGGCAACTACACATTGGTGCGCAACGGCACCTGCATGAAGTGCAATACCTGCGGCGGAACGTCTGGGTGTAGCTGACGGAATATGGTGGGGCGGCGATAGCCTCACTTTAAACGGGCTGGGACCTGCGGATTGCGATGCAATCCGCGAGATCCACCCGACGGAACGCAAAAGCGTTTCATTGTACAAGGGGCGGGTGCGCTCGCCCTTGACGCGGGTCAGGCCGCAGGCAAAAAACGAGCGGTAAATATAGATTGAGCCTGACAAGCGAAACTGGGGGTCCTTCGGGGCCCCTTCTTCTTTATCGTCAAACAAGAATCGCGTCCTGCCAATGCGCTAAGCCACGCGGTTGCCAGGGTCTAAGTTACCCAAAGGTAAGCTTCTACAGCCAGGCGGCGAGCGTTTTTCTTTACACTTCCTTAATAATTGCCTCGTTTTGCCCGATTGTTGCCAAGTTAGGGTGTCCATTTGCACAAGGTGGCGAACGATTAGTACTGGAGTTCCGGAATATGAACGCACTTGCTGAAGACTTCTGGAATGCCAATACTGCGCGGACTGCGTCATCAAAACTACGCGTCTGGGAGTCGCACTGGGGATTTAACGTCTCCGAAAAGAAGAAACGCAAAAACGACCAAAGTATTCTGTCGGAACTTGCGATCAAGCTTGTGGGAATGATGATGATTCCGGCTGCCGGTATCGTGTTGTTTTTGCCAGGCATCCAAAGCCATTCAAGCGGCGTTGCGGTCGTGCAGGCCGCGATGCTTCTGGCTTTCCTTGCCGTCGGGTTTGGTTTGCACCGCTATGCAGACCGAGGTTTTCGCATGAAATTTCAGGTGGATAGCGCACGGAGCGAAATTCGCATCGGCACTCTGAACGCCAAAGACCGTTTTTGTGTGCGCACCATACTGAAGGTGGACGACATTGAAAGCGTCTTCATTGTGCGCTCGAAAGAGCCTAGCAAGCCTGGGCAATTGCGCGTGCGAATGAAAGCCGGCACGCAGACTGTTCCTCTCGCGGAAGGGTCTGAACATTCGCTCGTTCCAATTCTCGAGCGCATCATCCTCACGCTGCAACCCACCCGCGGGCGCAACCGTCGGGTCCGCACCAAAATGACCGGTCAGTTCATTCGCGCGTCTTTCGGGTAGTTTTTTCTTGAAATAACCTTCGCATTCGCGTCTTCCCAGAGGCGCGCTGGCGCGCTATCCCATTGTGACACGGACTTGCAGGGAGGCACGCCATGACACAGAATTCCGAAATTGACCCGCACGGCTTGATGGAGTTTTCGGTCGTTTTTACGGATCGGTCGCTTAATCATATGTCAAAGGCGTTTCAGGCGGTGATGAACGATATTTCATCAATGCTGAAAGAGGTTTACGCCGCGAAAGGCGTCGCCATTATCCCCGGTGGCGGAACCTACGGAATGGAAGCTGTCGCGCGGCAGTTCGCCACTGGCCGCAAAGCGCTGGTTATCAGAAATGGTTGGTTTTCCTACCGCTGGACGCAAATATTCGACACTGGAAACATTCCGACAAGCACCACCGTTATGAATGCGCGCCGCACCGGCAATCATCATCAGGCGCCTTTCGCGCCTGCGCCCATTGAAGACGTCACTCGCACTATTCTTGAAGAAAAACCTGATGTCGTGTTTGCCCCTCACGTCGAAACGTCCGCCGGGATCATTTTGCCCGATTCCTATATTCGCGCCGTGGCGGACGCGGTCCATTCTTACGGCGGGCTTTTCGTTCTCGATTGTATCGCCTCCGGCACAATCTGGGTCGACATGGAGGCCACAGGCGTAGATGTGTTGATCTCGGCGCCGCAAAAAGGCTGGAGCGCCTCTCCCGCCGCCGGTCTCGTCATGCTCAGCGATCATGCAATCGCACGAATGGTCGACACGCAAAGCACCAGTTTCGCTTGCGATCTTGGGAAATGGTACCAGATCATGCAGGCCTATGAAGGTGGGGGCCATGCGTATCACGCAACCATGCCGACCGATGCATTGGTCAAATTCCGCGACACGATGCTTGAAACCAAGCAGATCGGGTTCGACACGGTCAAAGCCCAACAACTTGAACTTGGATCGAAAGTCCGCGCGCTCTTGTCTGAGGCGGGCATCCAAAGCGTTGCGGCCTCCGGTTATGAGGCGCCCGGCGTTGTTGTGTCCTACACCGATGATCCTGATATTCAGAACGGCTCGAAATTCGCCGCGCAAGGCATGCAAATTGCTGCTGGCGTGCCGCTTCAGGTTGGCGAACCCGATGATTTTAGGACCTTCCGTCTTGGGCTGTTCGGCCTGGATAAACTGGCCGATGTGGACGGCGCTGTTGCAAAGGTTAAGGCTGCGCTGGACGCCGTGCAGGCCTAAGCGTGCGCGTCTACCGTCATCAGAAACCTTGCGAGGGGTCGGACATTGCTTGACTTCAGTCATGCTTGGAGGGCCCGGCCTTCACCCGACCTGTCGCTTGAACGCGATAATAGCTACTTACATAGGTGTTTTCCCGCGATTACTCCGTTTCCAAGGCGACGCGTCCGCACTTTGATATAAGAAATCGGCAAGCATAAAAGAAGCTGAACAGACGGCGTAAATTTCACGAGCCCAAAGGGCGCTGGGTCCATGGATCGCTCATTCAGAGCTGCGAAAGCGAACGGATCGTCGAGCCTGCGAACGCCCGCACGAATGAAATGCCGACGTTACACCGCGTAGCACCGACATCGAAAAAACGACGTTAACTCACAAAATAACAGACGCTTATAGCCAATCACTTCGGCCGACCGAAAAACAACTGCGCGCCTGGATCAATGCCGAGACTTAATGAAGGTCCCATTGTTAAGCTCTTTGATCGCCTGCATCAGCTCTGCCTGGGTGTTCATCACAATAGGCCCATGCCACGCCACCGGCTCCTGCAAAGGCCGCCCCGAAATCAGCAAGAACCGGATGCCTTCGTTCGCTGTGGTGACGCTGATCTCGTCGCCCGTATCAAACCGCACCAAGGTCCGGTTCCCTGACATGTCTCGGATGTTCAATTCCTCACCACGAAACTCTTTTTCCACTCTTACTCCAATAGGTTGCGAGGCGTCCCTAAAGCTTCCCGAGCCTGCAAAAACGTACGCAAACGCATTGGAATACGCATCCACCGGCAAAACTTTTCGCGTATTTGGAGGCACCGAGACATCCACAAACATCGGCTCGGCCGCAATGCCGTCAACCGGGCCCGTCTTTCCCCAGAACTTTCCAATAATGATCTTCACCCGCGTTCCGTCATCGTCAATTATCTCAGGGACATCTGAGCCTTGGATATCCTGATAGCGTGGTTCAGTCATCTTCACCGCACCGGGCAAATTCGCCCAAAGCTGAAATCCGTGCATTCGCCCCGAAACGTCACCCTTCGGCATCTCTTGGTGTAAAATCCCGGACCCAGCCGTCATCCACTGCACGGATCCACGCCGAAGAAGCCCGCGATTGCCAAGGCTATCACCATGCTCAACTTTTCCTTCCAGCACATAGGTAATCGTCTCGATCCCCCGGTGCGGATGCCAGGGAAATCCCTTGCTATAAAGGGCCGGATCATCGTTGCGGAAATCATCCAGCAACAAAAATGGATCGCTTTCATCGGGGTCGCCGAAACCAAAAACGCGGTGCAAATGAACGCCCGCACCCTCAATAGTTGGCTGCGCTGTCGAAGTCGATTTTACTGGGCGAAAGGTCATGGCAAAGCTCCGTTAAGCATGTCCATTCATATAACGCAAACGCGCGACAGAGAAACCGTCGCGCGCGCACAAAGCCTGTTAGAAAAGCGGGACCCCTACTTGGAAGCGTCGCCGCGCGACAAAGCTGCAACGCCGGTCCGCGCGACTTCGAGCAATCCCAATGGGCGCATCAGTTCCGCAAAAGCATCAATCTTTTCCGGCGTTCCGGTTATCTCAAACACGAAGCTCTCCAGTGTGGAATCAACGACATTTACTCTGAATATATCCGCTAAACGCAGCGCCTCAACGCGCTTGTCACCGGTGCCGGCAACCTTGAACAAACCCAATTCGCGCTCGACGCTTGGCCCTTCAACGGTCAGGTCATGCACCTCATGAACCGGGACAATCCGCCCCAGCTGAGCCTTGATTTGTTCGATCACCGACGGTGTACCGGTTGTCACAATTGTGATCCGGCTGCGATGCCCTGTGTGGTCGATCTCGGCAACTGTGAGACTTTCGATGTTGTAGCCACGTCCAGAAAACAACCCGACCACGCGCGCCAGAACGCCCGCTTCGTTGTCGACGACAACTGCAAGCGTGTGACGCTCAATTTCTTCAGCGTGCGGGTCGCGAAGGTCATAGGCCGAATGACTTGAAGACCCTTTTTTGATTTTAAGTGGAGACATGGTCTCTCTTCATCCTTTCCAAAAAACCTCGTGGTGATCGTCGCGAAGGGCAGGGCCCCTCACACCATCACCGCGCCCTTGGTGCCGATGGCATCTTTCGTCGATGCATCGCCGAGAAGCATCTTATTGTGCGGTTCACCCGACGGGATCATCGGATAGCAGTTCTCGTGTTTTGCAACCAAACAGTCAAAAATCACCGGACCTTCGTGGTTCAGCATTTCCATGATCGCGTCGTCCAACTCTGTTGGATCCGAACACAAAATTCCCTTTGCACCAAAAGCTTCCGCCAACTTCACAAAGTCAGGCAGGGACTCGGACCAGCTCTCGGAATAGCGCTCACCATGCAGCAACTCTTGCCACTGACGCACCATGCCAAGTCGCTCGTTGTTCAAAATGAACTGCTTCACCGGCAGGCGATATTGCATGGCGGTGCCCATCTCCTGCATGTTCATCAACCACGAAGCTTCGCCGGCCACGTTGATCACCAAAGCATCGGGGTGCGCCATCTGCACACCGATTGAGGCCGGAAAACCGTATCCCATCGTACCAAGGCCACCGGATGTCATCCAACGGTTCGGGTCATCAAAGTTCAGGTATTGCGCTGCCCACATCTGGTGCTGGCCGACTTCGGTGCAGATATAACGAGACGGATGATCCTTGGTCAAAGCCTCCAGCCGCGCCAAAGCATATTGCGGCTTGATCACAGGACCTTCTTGCTTGAACGCCAGACAATCGACCGCGCGCCATTCTTCGATCTGGCGCCACCACCGTTTCACAGAGGCGTTATCGGTTTTTCGGCCGCGCGATTTCCAAAGTCTTAACATATCTTCGAGAACATGGCCTACGTCGCCAATGATCGGCAGCTCCACTCGGATGATCTTGTTGATTGACGACGGATCAATATCCACATGGGCCTTTATGGACCCCGGTGAAAAATCCTGAACCCGACCGGTGATCCGGTCGTCAAACCGCGCGCCGATGTTGATCATCAGATCGCAGTCATGCATCGCAAGGTTCGCTTCATACAGCCCATGCATGCCCAGCATCCCGAGCCATTTGTCACCGCTTGCAGGGTAGGCGCCCAGCCCCATCAGGGTCGATGTGATCGGAAACCCGGTCGCTTCCACCAACTCGCGCAACAAAGTGCTGGCAGCAGGTCCCGAATTGATCACGCCGCCGCCTGTGTAAAATAATGGTCGTTTCGCGGTTTCCATCAATTCCACCAAAGCAGTGATCGTCTCGATATCGCCCTTAACCTGTGGCTGATAATGGGACACTTTTGCGGATTTTGGTGCCACATAGGTGCCGTTTGCAAACTGCACATCCTTCGGGATGTCCACCAAAACTGGCCCAGGACGCCCCTTCATCGCAACGTGAAACGCCTGATGAATAGTGTCCGCCAATTTGTCCGTCTCTCTTACCAGCCAGTTGTGCTTGGTGCAGGGGCGCGTGATGCCCACGGTGTCCGCTTCCTGAAAGGCGTCGTTGCCGATCATAAATGTCGGCACCTGACCTGTCAGAACAACGATCGGAATTGAGTCCATCAACGCATCCGTCAGACCCGTGACTGCGTTCGTCGCGCCAGGCCCCGACGTCACCAGACAAACCCCCGGCTTGCCAGTTGAGCGCGCATAGCCCTCGGCGGCATGAACCGCCCCTTGTTCATGGCGCGCAAGAACATGACGGATCTGGTTTTGCTGGAAAATTTCGTCATAAATCGGAAGCACAGCACCGCCTGGGTAGCCAAAGACCACCTCAACGCCCTGATCCTTCAAGGCCTGCACTACCATTCTTGCACCAGTCATCTGCGTCTTGCTCATCGCGCCATTCTCCATCCGTCGCGCAAAAAAAAGCCCCCGATTTTCGGAGGCGCATGGGATACCAATATGGTGTCCGTTACCGGCCCATGCGCCATTTTCCTACGAGGACTACAATCGGGGACATTGCCCGTTCTCCTAATCTCAGTGAACGCGACCCTAGGCAGCGGTCCAAAGCGCGTCAACCGTCAAATTTGCATTTCTTGCGTTTGAGAGGGCTTCAACGAAACTATTCGCGATTTCATACGGTGCCGTAGCATTGTCGCTTTCCGTGCGCGCTCCATAAGCTATTCTCAGTCTCATGTCAGATACCACTCCAACAAAAGCCCCTAGAGCCCGGATAACTGGGATGTCCCTAAGAGGCTGGGGGGCAGTGATATGGCACGTCGCGCGGCGGATTGGCCAGGATCAACTTGGGTTGGTTGCAGCGGGTGTCGCCTTTTATGCCCTTCTCGCAGTCTTTCCGGCAATCGCTGCCCTGACCGCCCTTGCCGGGCTTTTCACCGAGGCCGAAGCCGTTGTCGTCCAGCTTCAATCGTTCACGCAATTCCTGCCAGATGAGGCAGCACTCATTCTATTGAACCAAGCCAACAAAGTCGCGGGCTCGTCTGACAGGGGTCTTTCGCTTGCGCTTTTCCTGGGTGTCGGTTTTTCGATCTACTTATCGACGCGCGCCACCACAAGTCTGATCTACGGCCTGAACATCGCGTTCAAAGAAAAAGAGAGCAGGGGGTTCGTTCTGTTCTGGGTTACCGTCATCTTATTGACAGCAACGCTTCTGTTTGGCGCGGTCACGCTTGCGCTTCTCCTTGTTGGCCTGCCAACGGCTCTGGCGTTCATTCCTGTGGATGTCGGCACAGAACAGATTCTTATAGCCTCACGTTGGATCCTCGTTGCCGTCGTGGTGATCGCGGGAGTGTCGATCCTGTATCGTTGGGGCCCCGCGCGCGGGTCTGCACATTGGCGATGGCTGACGCCCGGGACGGTGGTTTCAAGCCTCTTTTGGTTCCTTGGGACCATCGGGTTCACCATTTATGTGGCGAATTTCGGCAACTACAACCAAACCTTCGGCAGTCTTGGTGGCGTCATCATTCTGCTGACATGGCTTTGGCTGTCGGCCTTCATCGTGCTTCTGGGCGCGCTTCTTGATGCTGAAGTGAATGCGCAACTCAAGGTGTCGGAAGCGGAAACACTCCCCTAACGCTGTCCGGTCCCCTGCAGAACTCCGTGCTCCATTGCGTATCGCGTTAACCCGGCTGTCGAGCTGATCCCAAGCTTGCGTTTGATTTTCTTGCGGTGTGTCTCGACCGTGCGGATCGAAATATTCAGTTTCTCGGCCAGTTCGCGGTTCGACTTGCCCTGCGCCAATTGTAAAAGCACCGTCTGCTCGCGTGTTCACCAAAAGCCCGGCGACGAAAACAAGCATCAATGCTGCCGCGGTAATCGCGCCAATATAGATAAAGGTGCGCTTGATACGCTGCTCAACACCCGCACGCGAGTGGCGACCGTCGCGCGGATATCAACAATGAAGATGCCGGTCCCAAGCGCCCACTGCCAATTCTGAAGGCCGATCACATCGGTACCCATCTCGGCCTGTTCACCGGTCGTCGGTTTGAACCACAGATGGCTGTGATACTCGCCGCCCCAGCGTGCCTGGCGAATGAACTCCGAGGTGATCGACACATCGTTGATGTCACGAAGCCCGATCCAGTTTTGGTTGATCGGCTGCGTCTGGCGCGGCACCACAAGGTTCCGCCCGTCATAGTCGACCACAAAGAAATGGCCGTCTTGACCATAGATCATCGCGGCCAGCGTCTGCATCACTTCGCGTTTGGCGTCTTCATCACCGGGCGAGGCATTGCCGTAAGTCGCTCCGATCGCTGTCCGCGCGATCGAGAATAATTGCGAATCTCTTCTTGCGACAAGCCAAAAACGGTGGCGGTTTGTCCTCAAACCGACCGCTAATCGTCCAACTTGGTCAAAATATCACCGGAACTGGGTATTTTACTTTCAAAGAGGCAGGTCTAATGTCGATGATACTGTAAAGTTCCGTCTGCCCGCTGGGTGGACTATTTCTCATGGGAGGAGATAACCACATGGATCGTCGTTCATTTCTAAAGAACACGGCTCTCGGCGGCACTGCCGCCGCTGCGACAACAGCCCTTGCCGCTCCGGCATACGCACAGGGCAAGCGCACACTGACACTTGTCACCACATGGGGCCGCGGCCTTGCTGGTGTGCACGATGCGGCACAGCGCACTGCTGACTCGATCACTGCCATGTCTGACGGCATGCTCACAGTTGACTTGAAAGCTGCTGGCGAACTCGTCGGTGCGTTTGAAGTCTTTGACGCTGTGACCTCTGGTCAGGCCGATATGTATCATGGTGCAGATTACTACTTCGTCAACCAGCATCCTGGCTATGCTTTCTTCACTGCTGTTCCGTTCGGCATGACCGCACAGGAACTGGTAAACTGGTATTACCACGATGGCGGCATGGAACTCCACGACGAGCTTGGTTCGATCTTCGGTCTGAAGTCGTTCCTCTCTGGCAACACTGGCGCACAGGCGGGCGGTTGGTTCTCCAAAGAGATCACCAGTCCAGAAGACTTCCAGGGTCTTAAGTTCCGCATGCCAGGTCTTGGCGGCGCAGCTCTTGGTAAAATGGGTGCGTCTGTTCAGAACCTTCCGGGTGCTGAAGTGTACCAGGCCCTTGCTTCTGGCGCCATCGACGGCACTGAGTGGATCGGCCCATGGGCTGACGAAAAAGCCGGTTTCCAGGAGATCACAAAGATCTACTATACCGCTGGTTTCCACGAGCCGGGCGCGGGTCTGTCGCTTGCAACGAACCGCGATGTCTTCGACAGCCTGTCACCAGCGCACCAGAAGATCATCGAGATCGCTGCGGGTGAATCGCACCAGTGGAACCTTGCACAGTTCCTCTCCAACAATGGTGCAGCACTTCAGCGTCTCCAGTCCGGCGGCGTAACAGTGCGCGAATTCCCGGACTCGGTTTGGGATGCGATGGGTGTCGCGTCCCGCGCCGTTATCGATGAGAACATGGGCGACGAGCTGTTCAAGAAAATCCACGACAGCGCAATGACTTCGATGAAGTCGTCGTCGGGTTGGCTGACACGGTCCGAGGGTGTGTATCGCACCCAGCGTGACCGCATTCTTGGCTAGTCGCTGACAAGTGACATTGGAGGGCCCTTGCATTGGGCCCTCTGATCTACTTTCCTACCTTCAATAATAACGAACCGGGGGACGGTGCCGTGGTCGAAGGTATCATCTGGTTTTTCCAGAATATCGCACTGGCGTTCTACAACTTTTCATACGCATTGACCCATCCCGGATTATGGTTGGACTGGTCCGATAAAGAAGCGCTCATGCGTTTCATTTATTACGGGGGCTCTGTCGAGTTTTTCTTTGTCATTTTCACCGCCTTCCTGGTTTTTACCGGTATCGGCATGTGGAAAAACCACCTGATGTGGGGCGCCGTGCGCATCATGGAAGGCATCGCCAACGGGGTGGGGCGTATCTTTGCGTGGGCCGGGCTTTTGATGGTGCTGCAACAGATCATCATCATATTCATGCAGCGCGTGTTCGCGGCCTCTGAGATATCGATCGGCTTTGGCAAAGCCCTGACCTTCGACGTCAGCTGGTGGGCTGAAGAGCTTAAGTTTTACAATGCCTTGGTCGTCACTCTTTGCGTGACTTATACCTTCGTGCAAGGCGGCCATGTCCGCGTTGACCTAGTTTATTCCGCCGTAAAGTTCCGCACCAAACGTGCCATCGACATGTTTGGCTCGCTGTTCTTTATGATGCCCGTGGCAATCATCACATGGATGTACGGTTGGTACTTCCTGTGGCGCCATCTCGTCGTGCCAAACCCGTCGGCTTCGGACTCGCTTGAGCGTCTTTTGCAAAAGTCGCGCGCCTTGCGCTGGAACGTCGAGACCATCGGCTTTAGCCCAAACGGCTTCAACGGATACTTTCTCTTTAAGGTGCTTTTGCTCGCCTATGCTGGCCTCGTGTTCCTGCAAGCCATCGCGTTTTTCTACCGCTCGTATCTTGAGTGGAAAGAAGGCGAAGCAAGCGAAGGCAAATACCTCGACAAAGACGAGCTTGGCGATGAAGACGCCGAACTTGCCGCGAATATTCATTAAGGGGCCGATAGATGTTTCTTGGACTAGACGGCGTCGAGATCGGCCTTCTGATCGTGTTTCTTTGCCTCTTCGGCGGCATTCTATCGGGCTTCCCAGTGGCCTTCGCTATCGGTGGCTCTGCGATCATTTCGTTCGGGATCATCGCGGGTCTCGACAGCGCCGGCCTGCTTATCCATCAGGCTATCGATACGGGATCGTCGGACTACGCAGATCTGATTGCTGAAGGTGTAAGAACCGATGCGATATCCGTCTTCCGATACCCGGACCTAGAACGCATAGGCGAGCCTGTGTTCCCGCAAGGCTGGGAAGTCGCTCTGGACCGCAACCTATCCTTCGTTGTGAACCGAATGAACGAACGCGTGCTGGCGGGGCAATCCATTGAAACGCTTCTTGCGGTTTTGATGTTCGTTTTGATGGGCATCACGCTTGAGCGATCAAAGATCGCCAACGATCTTCTTTTGACAATGGCGCGTGTCTTCGGCCCCCTTCCGGGCGGCTTGGCAGTATCCATTGTTGTTGTGGGCGCATTCCTTGCAGCCTCGACCGGGATCGTCGGTGCGACCGTGGTGACGATGGGCCTTCTGGCCTTGCCGACGATGCTTCGCAATAACTACTCGCCGGAACTGGCGACAGGGGTTATCGCGGCGTCCGGAACGCTTGGGCAAATCATTCCGCCGTCCATTGTGATTGTGCTTCTGGGCACCTTGGCCGGGGACCTCTATTCTGCGGCGCAAGAAGAACGCGCGCAGCTGGCGGGATGCTCGGACGCACTCACTTACCTTGGCGAGCCTGCCGTTGTTTCGGTTGGCACACTCTTTCAGGCGGCCCTTTTGCCGGGAATCATGTTAGCCGTTCTCTACGCGCTTTACGCCTTCGGATTTGCGCTGCTGAACCCATCGAAAGCACCTGCGGTTGAGCTTGGCACCACCAACAGCGAAGTCATCACGCGCGGCGAAAGCCTGACGTGGTTTCTTGGCGTGCCAGCGGCCTTGATCGGCGGTTTGATCCTGTTGTCATCGGCAGGGATCATCGGCAATCAGAACGTGGCCGTCGACAGCTTCTCGCAAGCAGGCCAAACAGCGAGCCTCAGAACCAACGTGACGCCTGAATGCCAGGCTTCGATGATTGACCTGCACGGGCAGGAAACCTGGGACGCTGCCATCTCCGAACAACAGGCCATCGATGCGGCGGGCGGTGTGGTGCAAGCAGTTCAGCTTACCGATGAGCAGCGCGTTGAGCAGCTTGCAATTAACATCGAAGACGCCGCTCCAATTGGAACAGGCATCGCGATCGGTCTTGTGTTGCTGGCGCTGATCCTGACGACAGCACGCGGAATCTCTCCGTCATCAGACCCGCGTCCTCTTTGGATCGGTCTTGGAGCGTTGGTCCTCGGGCTCTTAGTAGATGCGCTCTTTATCTCGCCGATCTCCTCTCCGGGTCTGACCGTGGTCATGCTGGCGCTGCCACTGATCGTGGCGTTCTGGGCTTGCCGTTATGGCTTCGAGCTTTTGACGCAAAACGAACTTTTACGCGTTGTTTTCCCGCCACTTATTCTGATCGTGGCGGTGCTTGGCTCGATCCTTGGCGGTATTACCAATCCGACACCAGCGGCCGCCCTTGGGGCAGGTGGAGCGATTATGCTGGCCGCTTACCGCAAGCTGCGCGATGAAGGAAAGTCAGGCAAAATCATCATCATGTCGACCTTCGCTGTGATCATCATGATCCTTGTCGGTGTGAATTTTGACCTTCGCATCACCCAATCCGTGGTTGGCTTTGAAAATTGGGTGGCCTTTATCGTGGCCAAGGGCGCCTATCTTTATGCGCTGTTTGGCCTGTTGTTTGGTTGCTGGACCCTGTTCCGCTCGGGCGTTCTAAGCCCCGTTGTGCGCGAAACCGCAAAAGTGACTTCGATGGTCTTCACCATCCTGATCGGCTCGCAACTTTTGAACCTTGTGGTGATCTCCTTTGGTGGCGAGCATTACATCCAGCAATTCCTCAGAAGCTTCGACAACGAGATCAGGGTCTTCCTGATGGTGATGTTGGTGTTGTTTGTCCTTGGCTTCGTGCTCGACTTCCTCGAAATCATCTACATCGTCGTGCCCATCGTCGGTCCAGTTATTTATGGCGGTACCTTCGATCCGAAATGGGTGACGATCATGATCGCAGTCAACCTTCAGACATCGTTCCTGACCCCGCCCTTTGGCTTCGCGCTCTTTTATTTGCGCGGGGTGGCACCGGCCGAGGTCACGACGCAGCACATCTATCGAGGGGTCATCC
>NZ_JBVCWP010000089.1:0-13692 GCF_057460485.1 Boseongicola sp. | reverse complement strand
TTATCAACGGTTTAACGAACCGTACCCATCCGTGCCAGATCATGGCGGATGTCCTTACATTTGAAGAACATCGCGGGCCGATAAAGGGTCGGAAAGTCACTTGGGTCGGAGATGGCAACAACGTGAGCGCAAGCCTTGCCCACGCGGCTGGGCAGTTTGGGTTTGATCTGACGTTTACCGGGCCGCCGACGCTTGATCCGGAGCCTGAATTCCTCGCGCTAGCACGCTCGCAAGGTGTGAGTGTTGAAATCGTGCGCGACCCGGTCGCGGCGGTGGCCGGCGCCGATCTGGTTGTGACGGACACTTGGGTGTCGATGCATGACAGTCAGACCACAAAAGAACGCCGGCATAACCAATTGCGTCCCTACCAGGTCAACGAAGCGCTGATGTCGCACGCCAAAAGCGATGCGTTGTTCATGCATTGCTTGCCCGCGCATCGCGACGATGAAGTCACAAGTGCCGTGATGGATGGCCCACATTCCGTGATCTTCGATGAAGCCGAGAATCGGCTTCATGCGCAAAAGGCAATCATGCGTTGGTGTTTGGGAGTCTAGGCCTTAGTCCCGGGTCAGGGGCTGGCCGTCTTTGAAGGCGGCCAGCGCATTCCAAACGACGGAGTTGCTCTACGCGCGGTCGCGGCTTCTGCGGGTGCGGAAGTGCGAGTCGGCTTCTGGGGTGCCATCGTGGAAACTGCCGAACCATTTGTCCAGCGGGACCGCGCTCTCGCCGAAGTTGACCGTGTGGTAACGGTGGTGGAGATAGTGCATCAGCTTTTCTTTCTTCAGGGCAGTCTCATCCCCGAAGACAAGCTCGTCAAAACCGGAATGGCTGACACCGGGGCCAAGTGCTGTGGTGAGGCCGTTGAACATCATGTGCAGCGGGTGAGACGGCACGACAAGATGGATCAGCATGCAGCTGAAATAAAGGATGTGTTCGATTGGATGCATCGCCATCCCTGACCAGGGTCCGACGTTGACGTTCTTGTGATGCAGATAATGGATGGTCCGGTAAAGCGGTGGCCAGTGGATCAGGCGGTGGATCCAGTAAAAATGGAAGTTCCGCCAGAATGGCATAAGGATCATCCACAGCACGAACCAGACCGGGTTGGCGCTGTAGGGCAGAACGCCGTTGGCGTAGCCCCACCAGAGGCCGATTTCATAGAGCGACCAGACAAGCGTGCCGATCATGCTCCAGACTACGTTGTCGAAGACCTGGTTGTGGAACAGGAAGCGGCGGTCGTTTTTGGCCATCCAGTTGCCGTTGTACTTGGTCTTTCGCCCCTGCCCGCGGACCCGGTAAAGCCAAAGGTGTAAGCCGCCGGTGAAGATCGTTATCAGGGCGATATTTCGCAGCAATATCAGAAGTACCCACTCCAGCGCGAGCGTCTCCATCCGCGTTAATTCTGGAGTGAACACGAAATAGGCGAGGCAGGTCAGAGCCACGTAGACGGCGTACCAAGGCGCGAAGAAGCCGGGAACGCCGAAGAACCATTTGGCAACGGCGGCGGGCCTTTGCGGCCAGTCAAGCAACGGCATGAAGCCGGCAGGTTTTTTGGGGCGCCATTCACCGCGCCGGTCCCGTGCTTGTCCGTGTTCGTCTGTTTGGGCGCTGCTCATATCGTTGGCTTGTATCAGTGCAGGCGGGCGTGGACGATGTAGGCGTCTACGGTGTCTTCGCCCAGGGCGCGCAGGGCTTCGAGACGGTGATACCCTTCGATCAGGACGAAGCGTTCGCCGTCTTTTCTGACCCGAATTGCAGTCATCTGACCGTTCTCAAGGATGTCGTTGGCGATGGTCTCGACCTTTTCGGGGTCGAGGGTTTTTGCACGCTTTACAGGTACGTGGATGGCGTCGATCGCGAGGGATTCTTTCTTCAACATAGACGGAACGCTAGCATGAAGTTACGACGGTGTAATGAATTTTAGCAACGTGCGGTTGCGGGGGGTGCTTCGCCACGAAAACGCAAGGGTTAACGCATGAAATCCAGAGGTTTTGTGGTGAATTGGCGCGTCGGTTTCGCGTCGGTGCACGGTGTGGTGTGCGGCGGTCGGACGACGAGATATGGTGCGTCCGTTAAGAGAGATGAACGATTGTGCCCTGCAGGGGTGTCGACCTTTGCCACGGAAAGGTTCTATGCTTGGGCCAACATCAGGACGAAGGTGCGATATGGCGAATTCAGACGACGATAAAATCGAGGGCCGTTTGAGCGGCGAGCAGATTGAGCCGAAGGAAGAGGACAACTTGTTCCTGCGACTGGTCTATATGATCATAATTGCCATCATGATTTCAATTGCGCAGACTGTGCTTGGATTTATGACGGTGGTGCAGTTCGTGGTCATGTTGATTAACAACAAAGAGCCAAACGAGCGGATTGCCGAGTTTGGCACCGACCTTGGTATCTGGATTGCCAAGGCCGCGCGGTTCCAAACCGCCGCAAGTCAGGTGAAGCCATGGCCCTGGACAGAGCTCGACTGATTTAGGTTGTGCTTGATGCGCGGTGACGGCTGTGTGGGTTCTGCAGTGAGGCGACATGAACGCTGGACTGTTGGATTTGCATACTGACCGGGAGCAGATCAATCTTTGAAAGCGTGCATCGTAGAACCCAAGGCCGCGATTTTCCGTTTGTATGGGGGAGCGAGTTCGCACAATAACAGCTGCATGGGAAAACTGAAATTCTTTAGTGTCGCCTTTGCATTGCTGTTTGCGTTACCTGCTCTTGGGGAAATTCCGCAGCCCGTCCGCGATGATGACTATTCCCCCATCAACATGGCAGAAGCAAAACTCGGCCAGCTCTTGTTTTGGGATCCGGTCCTGTCGGGTAACCGCAATATATCCTGCGCGACCTGTCATCATCCGCGCTTCGCCACCGGCGATGGCGTGGCGCTCGCTTTGGGTGAGGGTGGTATTGGTCTGGGCCCGGATCGCAAACCTGATCCGTCAAACATGCCCGAACAGCGCATTCCCCGTAACGCGCCGGCATTATTCAATTTGGGCGCGCGCGAGTTTACCACCCTGTTTCACGATGGCCGGATTGAAGTTGATGCAACCCGCCCTTCTGGCCTGCGCACGCCGCTGGACGAAGATATGATGACGGGGTTCGCATCGGTGTTGTCTGCGCAAACCATGTTTCCGGTGCTGAGCGGCGACGAAATGGCTGGGCACTATAGTGAAAATGATGTCTCCAAAGCGGTGCGCCGTGGCATCATCACTGGACCGGGTGGGGCATGGGATATCATCGCGAAACGGGTTTCGGATATTCCAGCCTACGATGAAAATTTTGGCTCGGTTTACCCCGAGATTGCTGCGGGGCGTGAGATTGCATTTACAGATATTTCTAACGCCATAGCGGCGTTCGTTGCGTTTGAATGGCGTTCTGATGACAGTAGGTTTGATCAGCACTTGCGCGGCGAAGAGCCATTGAATGGGGATGCGCTGGACGGGATGATGCTGTTTTATGGCGACGGTGGCTGTTCCACATGTCACTCCGGGCCATTCCAGACGGATCACGATTTTCACGCAATGGGCGTGCCGCAAATCGGTCCCGGCAAGGCGGCAAGATTTGAAGCTGGCGCAAGTGACGAGGGGCGTAGGCGGGTCACCGGGCGCGCAGAGGATGCATACGCATTTCGCACCCCAAGTCTGAGGAACGTAACGGCGACGGGGCCGTATGGTCACGATGGTGCCTATGCAAGTCTGGTTGCGTTTTTGGCGTCGCACGTCGCGCCTGCACGCGCGCTTGAAGACTATGACCGTGCTCAGGTTGACTTGATCGACCTCGCTGGGGCTGCCGATTGGATTGCACTGGATGATCCAATCGAAGTTGCGGCCATCTCGCAGGCCGTTACAACGCAGCCTGTTTCGCTGTCAGATGTGGATCTGGCGAAGATATTGGCGTTCTTGCAAAACCTGACGGATGGGGTGGCGGTGGCGGGTCGTCTGGGTATTCCTCAATCGGTGCCAAGCGGGCTATCAATTGATCGCTAGTTGTCGCTGAGCGACAATTTGGTGCCGTCGCGCCATACATCCAGATACTGATTGCCGGGGATATCCACCCAATCGGACGCTACACCATCGGGCCAGATTACACGAATTTCTGCCGCGTCGGCTTTTCCCAAACCGAAATGTACTGGCCCGAGTTGTCCGCCCGCATGACCACCGCCGATCGTGAGTTCTTTCACTACAATCGTTTCATTGGTCTTTCGCAATTCGATCCAGCTGCCGATTGCAAATCCATTCACCGCCTTCTGGTGCAGTGTCACACCCACCCAATTACCAGTCGCAGCGCTGACATTGCGGTAAAGTTCTATTGGTGCTCGGCGGTTCACGACCACCAGGTCAAGTAGTCCATCGCGATCAAAATCAGCCAGCGCGGCGCCGCGCGAGCGTTCCAGGGTTGCAACGCCTGCCACATCGGCTACTTCCCGAAAGGTGCCATCAGCGGATTGCATCAGCAGGTTGTTGGGGTCTTTCATCGCACTTCCCGGCATTTGATCGACATTGCCTTTGGCGATGAATAAATCTGCCAGCCCGTCGTTGTCGACGTCACCGAATTCAGCGTGCCATCCCGTTGACGGGCGTCCATCATCACCAATGAACGGGCGATGCGCATAGGTCCCAATGCCAAACGGCGCGGCCTGATACCCATCCGGTGTGGCGATCTGCATCAATTGATCGCCCATAGATGTCAGCACGACGTCAGGACGTCGATCGCCTGTGATGTCCTGACTGGCTATGCCCATTCCCCAGATTGAGATGAGGGTCCAGCCATCTTCTGGACCGAGCAGGCGAAGCTGTTCGATATCCCACATCTGTTCTGAGCCGCCGCGCACGTAATAGTGGCGGTCATTGGAGACACGCAGACCGGCCTGACCTGAACCTTGCCAATCCGAAAATAGCATCGACAGGGCGCAATAACCGGGCGTTAGGAGCTTGGCGGGCATGTAGGTTTTGCCATTGGGGCGGTAGAGCTGATTCTCGTCACAGGCTTCAAACGGTCCCTCGGGATCAGATCGGTCGACATAGTTGCCGATGGCCATGGTGGGCAGTTGGTTGGCGCCCTCCCAAGTGGCCGAAAACGCGGTGGACCAGCGGTTATCTGAGGTGAATTCAAGCGCGCTGTCGAAGTCTTCAAACCGGCAATCGCCCGTCCCACGCAACAGTCGGTTTTCGCCGACGCGCAGCAGCATGAGATCGATGATCCCGTCGCCGTCTACGTCCAAGGGGTAGGCCCCGCTAACGCCCGTAATCGGTTCGATCGGACCGCGTGAAAATGCCCACCCGTCAAGTCCGATCTGATTGACCCACAGTGATGCCGGGTTCTGACCACCAGCCGCGAAAATATCGGGACGGTCGTCGCCATTGCAATCGAAAACCGCCGTGCCGCCACCGACATAAAACTCCCAGTCGCCGCCATAAATATGTGTGCCGGGCAGAGTGGCGGACTGATCAAGGAAGCGCGGTTCGCCGGCGTTCAACAGCATCGGAAACGCCGCCGCCAATATTGCCAGGCTCCGTATCATCCGCCGCTTCTGGCCATCGCGACATCCGTCGCGACTTGTAGCGCCAACGCGGCGGCCCCTTGCGCCCATAGCAAATCGCCCCAGGCGTGGATCTCGACTTTTGGCGGTTTGCGCCCTGACAGCAGAGTCAGATTTGCCATTTCGTTCAATACCTCTTCAGCATATAGGTAGTCGTATTGCATCCTCTCGCCAGACAGCAAGATGAGCGAGGGGTCAAACAGGTTCACTATATTGGCCAGACCCAGCGCCAGATAGCGCCCTGCGCGGTGAAAGATCGTTTGCGCCGCGATATTTCCGGCCTTTGCATGATCATAAAGGCTTTCCAGTATAATATGCGGTTCAGTCGCGCGCTGGCGATCCCAATTCAGCGCGGTCGAAGCCTCGCGTACCAACGCGTAGTCAGCCACGTAAGCCTCCAGGCAGCCGCGTTGCCCGCAACGGCACAGCGCGCCGTCCAACTGCACTTTGGTATGGCCGATTTCCGTTCCCAGCCCCTGTGAGCCGCGATAGAGGCGGTGGTTCAGAACCAGCCCCATACCGATGCCGTGTTCAATAGTAACAACCACGAAGTCAGAAAGGGCCCGGCCCGCGCCGAACCACATTTCGGCGAGTGTCACCAAATTGGCGTCGTTATCAATTGCAACTGGTCGGCCGATGCGTTCCTGAAGGGCGGCCTGCATTGGAAAGTCTCTTTCTGACACAAGCGGTGACCACAGGACGATACCGGTTTCGTTATCGACCACGCCGGGCATGCCAAGGCCTACGTAATTCAGATCAGTCAGGCTTAGCCCGGATCGCTCCAGTGCATTCATCAACACTGCTTCTGAGGCATCTACGGTTTGGGCGAAGCTTTGATGCACGATTTTTCTGGGCATGACCGCATCTGCAACGCGGTTGCCTGCAAAATCCAATATGACGGCAGCATGGGCCTGATCGGAGAGCTTGATCCCGGCAACGTACCCGGCCTCTGGGCGCACACCAAGTGCGACGGGCGGGCGTCCCCGGCTGCTGTCGGCGTCGCGTCGGGGGGCAGTGGATTCCTGAATGAACCCTTCGCCTATCAGTTCGGCGGTCAATGCGGTTACTGATCCGGGGCTTATTGCAAGGTCTTTAGCCACATCTACGCGGGCAATTAGCCCTGTGGCGCGCACGTATTCAAATATCTGTTGACGCAACGAACGGACATTCACTCCACCCGGCGGGCGAAGCGGGCCACATCCCAGCGATTCTGCCTGGTTGGCGTCTAAGTTTTCAACCAAAGTCAATTAATTTACCTTCTGAATTAAATTGGATCCAATTGGTTGCCTTTTCGGAGTCCATTCGTGCATGCTAACCCCAGATCGACAAAAAACTAGCCATTTTTTGTCTCAAAGGCAAAATTAAATTTGACAGATGAATTTAATGTGTCAAAATCCCACTGTTCCGGCGGATACCGCCGAGCACCCCGCGTTGGGGTAAAAAAATTTGGGAGGATACAATATGCGTAATGCAATTCTGTTGGCGATTATCGCCGCCACTGGATTTTCTTCAGCGGCCATCGCTGAGGGCAAAAAAATCGGTGTTTCCTGGGCCAGCTTTCAGGAAGAGCGCTGGAAAATCGACGAAGCGGCTATGGTCGCAGCGATCGAAGCCGCAGGTGATACATATATTTCGGCTGACGCGCAGTCGTCTTCAGCAAAGCAGCTGACAGACATCGAAGCGCTGATCACACAAGGCGCTGATGCACTTATCATCAACGCTTGGGACAAAGACGCCATCGGCCCAGCAATCGAAAAAGCTGCAAACGAAGGCATCCCGGTTATTGGCTATGACCGTCTGATCGAAGATGCGCGCACATTTTACCTGACATTTGACAACAAAGGCGTGGGCAGCATCATCGCTGAAACCGTGGTTGGCGTTCAGGGTGGCGGTAATTACGCGATCATCAAAGGCGATCCTGGTGATCCAAACGCAGCATTCCTGCTGGAAGGCATGATGGAAGTCATCGGTGACGACGTTGCATCTGGCAAAATCAAAATCGTTGGCGAAGCATTCTCCGACGGTTGGAAGCCAGAAAATGCTCAGAAAAACATGGAGCAAATCCTGACTGCAAACAACAACAACGTTGATGCTGTACTGTCTGAAAATGACGGCATGGCTGGTGGTGTTGTGGCTGCTTTGGCGGCGCAGGGTCTTGTGATCCCAGTGGGTGGCCAAGATGGCGACCATGCCGCGATCAACCGTGTTGCGCGTGGAACGCAAACCGTTTCGGTTTGGAAAGATGCGCGTCAACTGGGTAAAGCAGCCGGTGAAATCGCAGCGGCCCTTGCGGCAGGTACCGACATGGGTGCAATCGAAGGCGCGTCGATTTTTGATGGTGGAGCAAACGGCGTTGAAATGAACGCTATCCTGCTTTCACCGACACCAATCACACGCGAAACACTGAATGTTGCAATCGATGCGGGCCACATCTCGAAAGAGGCGGCATGTGCAGGCGCAATAGCAGGCGTTGCTGCTTGCGAATAATCGCTTGACGATTTCCGGCGTCAGCAATCGCGCTGACGCCGGAGATTTTCTGATCACTTAGTTGCTTGTTGCAGCACGAACCAAGGTTTCCTTTGGCTTCCGGCTCTTCACAGCGCCAAGCCCCACACAATCAACAACTCAGGCTGGATAGATTATGGCTGACGCACCGCCCACCACCTCCGACACCCCTAGCGAAGATCAGAACCTAAGTCCGATCGCCCGATTCCTGCGCGGCACTGAAATTGACACCCGCCTTCTTGGCATGATCGGTGCGCTGATGCTGATCTGGTTTGGGTTTCATTTTTATGGAGTCCTTGTGAATGGGGAGGGGTTCTTTCTGACACCGCGAAACTTGTGGAATTTGTCAGTCCAGACATCTTCTATTGGGATTATGGCGACTGGCATGGTTCTTGTGATTGTGACGCGGAACATTGATCTGTCGGTCGGCGCGCTTGTCGGTGTGACGGCGATGGTTATGGGGATTTTGCAGGTCGAAATTCTGCCTCAGTACTTAGGCCTTGGTCACGGCGCAATCTGGATTGTCACAGTGATTGTTGGGATGACGCTGGGGGCCTGTATCGGAGCGTTTCACGGCTGGTTGATTGCCTATCGCGGCATCCCGGCCTTTATCGTCACGCTTGGTGGTTTGCTGATCTGGCGCGGCAGCGCATTTTTGGCGGCTGGTGGTAAGACGATATCCCCGGTTGATCCGACCTTCGCCCTTCTTGGTGGCGGACCCTACGGAGCCATCGGAGCGACAGGCAGCTGGATCGTTGGAATTCTCGCGTGTGCGGGTGTGATGTGGTTGCTTTACTCAGGTCGAAAAAACCGACGCCACCATGATTTCAAGCTGCGGCCAATGTGGGCTGAAACGTTTCTTGGGGCGCTTGGGTGTGGCGTGATCCTCGGCGCGGTTCTTTTGGTGAACGCTTATCCCTGGCCGAGAGGCATCATCAAGCAATATGCGGCAAAGAATAACATCGAAGTTCCGGCAGAGGGCATGTTCATCAGCCACGGCTTTGCAATTCCGGTATTGATCTTGATCGTCGTTGGTATCCTGATGACAATCCTGATGACGCGTACGCGGTTTGGGCGCTACGTTTTTGCCATCGGGGGCAATCCCGAGGCGGCAGCACTGGCCGGGATCAACACCCGCTGGATGGTCCTTAAGATTTTCGCACTGATGGGGATGCTGGCCGGCCTGGCCGGTGTCGTTGCCTCAGCGCGACTGAATTCCGCAACCAATGCACTCGGTCTGCTAGACGAGCTTTATGTGATTGCGGCAGCGGTCATTGGCGGCACGTCGTTGGCGGGCGGGGTTGGAACGATCTACGGAGCCATTCTTGGCGCGCTGGTGATGCAGAGTTTGCAGTCCGGCATGGTCTTGATTGGGTTTGACACTGCAATCCAGCAGATCGTTGTAGGTATGGTTCTGGTTTTTGCCGTCTACCTCGACAATCTTTATCGCAGCAAATCGAAGTGAAGGGGAACACCATGAGCAATACAGGAACACCTTTGGTCGAAATGCGCAATTTTTCGATCTCTTTCGGCGGCATCAAAGCCGTGGACCACGTAACCGTCGATCTACATGCCGGTGAAGTTGTGGGCCTTCTGGGCCACAACGGGGCTGGAAAATCGACCCTGATCAAGTGCCTTTCAGGCGCCTATCAGGCCGATGCTGGCGAAGTTTTTATCAACGGCGAAAAGGTTGAGATTAAAAACCCGCGAGACGCACGTGCACAAAACATCGAGACGATCTATCAGACCCTCGCGTTAGCCGATAACCTTGATGCGGCATCAAACCTGTTTCTTGGGCGTGAACTGGTCAATTCAATGGGGTTCGTGGACGAGTCCAAGATGGAGGCCGAGACCCGTAAGATCATGCATCGCCTCAATCCGAACTTTCAAAAGTTCAATGTGCCGGTCTCCGCGCTTTCTGGTGGGCAACGGCAATCAGTTGCGATTGCTCGAGCGGTTTATTTCAATGCCAAAATCTTGATCATGGACGAGCCTACGGCGGCACTTGGTCCACAGGAGACGCAAATGGTGGCCGAGCTGATTGAAGAGCTGAAAAAGCAGGGGCTTGGTATTTTCCTGATCGAGCATGACATTCACAATGTGATGAAACTTTGCGATCGTGCGTCAGTTATGAAGAACGGCAAATTGGTTGGCACCGTCAACGTCGACGAGGTCACTGACGAGGAAATCCTTGGCATGATCATTCTTGGGAAGCCGTCAGCAAAGGCTGCCTAAATGTACGTCGGACTAGATCTGGGAACCTCTGGCCTGAAGGGGATCCTGATTGACGATGATCAGGAGATCCTGGCTGAAGCAAGCGCGCCGCTGAATACATCTCGTCTCCATAGCGGCTGGAGCGAACAGGCCCCTTCCGACTGGCTTGGGGCCTGCGAAGCTGTATTGGGGGCACTCGCTGAAGGGGGCAGGCTTGGCGCGGTTAGAGGCATCGGGCTATCGGGCCACATGCACGGCGCGACGTTGTTGGATGGTGCTGATCAGGTGTTGCGACCCTGTATTTTGTGGAATGACACCCGCAGCCATATCGAAGCTGCCCGGCTTGACAGCGATCCTCAGTTTAGGGCCATCACTGGGAATATTGTGTTCCCGGGCTTCACGGCCCCCAAAGTTGATTGGGTGAGGGAGCACGAAGCCTCAATTTTTGCAAAAATGCGGAAGGTTCTATTGCCTAAGGACTATCTGCGACTTTGGCTGACGGGCGAGCATGTGGCTGAGATGTCGGATGCGGCCGGGACGAGCTGGTTGGATACAGGAAAGCGTGATTGGTCTGACGCATTGCTTGCGGCGACTGAAATGTCGCGCGATCACATGCCACGCCTTGTCGAAGGGTCTCAGGTGTCTGGCACACTGCGTGATGAACTGGCGATGCGATGGGGGCTGCCAAAAGGTGTCGTCGTTGCAGGCGGCGGTGGAGATAATGCCGCATCCGCAATTGGTGTTGGGGTCGTGAAGGCTGGGCAGGCGTTTGTCTCGCTCGGCACATCTGGGGTCTTGTTCGCGGCCAACGACCGATATCAGCCTGACCCGGCGACGGCTGTGCATACATTCTGTCACGCATTGCCGGATACATGGCATCAGATGGGTGTAATCCTTGCTGCCACAGATGCGCTGAATTGGTTTGCGGGCCTGACCGGAAAATCGAGCGCTGATCTGACAAGCGGGCTTGGGGCGCTGAAACCTCCGGGGAAAACCCGGTTCCTGCCCTACCTTGGCGGTGAACGCACGCCCCTGAATGACGCGGCCATTCGTGGCGCCTTTATCGGGCTTGAGCATTCGACTGACACCGAAGCGGCCACGCGAGCTGTCCTTGAGGGCGTTGCATTTGCATTTCGCGATTGCCGGGACGCATTGGCTGCAACAGGAACCCAAATCGAACAGCTGCTTGCCGTCGGTGGTGGGAGTAATTCTGCGTATTGGCTGTCTGCGATAGCGACAGCGCTTGATAGGCCAATCGATTTGCCAATTGCGCGCGACTTCGGCGGTGCGTTTGGGGCTGCAAGGCTGGGCATGATGGCGGCAACCGGAGCCGGCGCAGAAATTGCCGGCCAACCAAAAATAGCGCGGACGATTGAGCCTGATACAGCCTTCACTGAGGCGTTTGATGCTGGCCACCGTGCCTATACCGAGGCCCGAGATGCGATTAGGGGACTGACATGACTGACTTTTTCAAAGGTATTTCGAAGCTAAAATTTGCGGATTTGGAGACAGACGATGAGTTTTGTTTTCATCACTACGACGCCGATGAAATGGTCGCGGGCAAGCGGATGGAGGATCATCTTCGATTTTCCGTGGCTTACTGGCATTCGTTTGCCTGGCCCGGAGGGGACCCTTTTGGTGGGCAAACTTTCGAGCGACCCTGGTTTTCCGATGACATGGCGGGCGCGCGGTTAAAGGCGGACGTCGCGTTCGAGATGTTCGAGATACTCGGCACACCCTATTTTTGTTTTCACGATGCTGATGTGCGCCCAGAGGGTTCGAATTTTGCGGAAAGTGAAGACCGGCTGAAAGAGATCACGGACATCTTCGCGGCGAAAATGGAGGCGACGGGGGTAAAGCTTCTTTGGGGGACGGCGAACCTGTTTTCAAACAGGCGCTTCATGTCTGGGGCGGCGACGAACCCGGATCCGGAGATCTATGCCTATTCGGCGGCGACGGTAAAATCCTGCATGGATGCGACCAAGGCGCTGGGCGGCGAAAATTATGTCCTTTGGGGCGGTCGTGAGGGATATGAGACGCTGCTGAATACGGATTTGGCGCAAGAGCGGGCGCAGGCTGGCGCGTTTCTAAGCCGTGTCGTCGAATACAAGCACAAGATCGGTTTTAAGGGCGCAATATTGATTGAACCAAAGCCGCAGGAGCCGACAAAGCATCAATACGATTACGATGTGGCCACGGTTTATGGGTTCCTGAAAGAGTACGGGCTGGAAAAGGAAGTTCAGGTTAACCTTGAGCAGGGGCATGCGATTTTGGCGGGGCACAGTTTTGAGCACGAGCTTGCGATGGCGTCGGCTTTGGGGATCTTCGGGTCGATTGACATGAACCGCAATGACTATCAGTCGGGATGGGATACGGATCAGTTCCCTGATAATCCGCGTGAGGTTGCGCTGGCATACTACGAGGTTTTGCGTGCCGGTGGGTTCACGACAGGTGGAACGAACTTTGATGCGAAGTTGCGGCGCCAGTCGCTTGATCCTGAAGATCTGATCCTGTCGCATGTTGGCGCGATGGATGTGTGCGCGCGTGGTTTCAAGGCGGCTCATGCAATGTTGGAAGACGGTGGTCTCGAAAACGCACGGAGCGCGCGTTATGCTGGTTGGCACGGCAATGATTTAGCATCACGTGACTTGGGGAGCATCCACAGTGAGGTACGCGGGCAAGCCGTTCCGCCGGGGCCGAAGTCCGGACGACAGGAACGGTTGGAGAACTATGTGAGCCGGTTTACTTGAGCCGTTAGACCACGAAAGAAAAGGATCGTAGGGGGATTTAGCTGGAGGGGTTCACTTGAGCCCTTTGCTTGGGTTTTTCGGGCAATTGTGTGGGCTTTCTAGGGCGTCAGTAAGCGTGTTAATCGGGCGTCTGGGCCATTGGGGTTGTTGTAGGTCGCATTTCTCGCGGCTTCGGGCGAGCCAAGCGCACGCCTCATCCATTTCACGGTAGACGAGACGCAAGCGGTCGGGCCTTTGCTGCCCGGTTTTGCGCTTCCCCCCGGTATGGTCGGGCATGGGGCAAGGGGACGATGGCACGGTTTATATTGCCGTTTCTAACCATGATGAGGTTGCGGGAAATGTTGCAATATTCGCGCTGGATCCGGGTACAGACCGGATACGGCTTTTGGGGGATCTGAAGTTGGTTTCTACGGCCGCCGGCAATTGGCGGAACGGCGAGAGCCACTACAAAGTCCACACTTTCCTGCAAAAGGCTTCAGATGGACTGATCTACTTTGCGACCATGGGGTCGGGCCGACCAAAGAGAGATCGCGGCGCCCACGTTTATGCGCTTGATCCGAGGATCGAAGAAATTTCCGACGTAAGTTTGGCCGCGCCGTTTTCGATTGCGAGCACCCGCAAGGTCGGTCCGGGCAGCGGCGTTGTGGTCCAACAGCTTGGGATCAAAGGAATGGGGCTGCAGCCTGA
>NZ_JBVCWP010000088.1:0-13707 GCF_057460485.1 Boseongicola sp. | reverse complement strand
CGTCATCCGCTGGTTGCGAAAATAATCGAAGCCTATGACGGCGACGCTCCACCAGGGTGAGCCGCGCGCCTGCGGCGCCTGCGATGTTTAGCGCAGGCCTTTGGCCCGCGCCGCGCCTCCGGCGGGGCTTTCTTTGACCCAAAGAACGGGGCGAGAATTTCGTTATTTCTGTGGGTCTGAAAAAAACTTGGCGGAGCCCACTTTGTGGATGTCGGCAGCGTTCCTAACCGGAACCGATCAAAATGCCGGCGGTCAAAACAAGGGCACCTCCCAAGACGACCTGAAGGGCCGCGCGAAAGAAGGGTGTTTCCATATAGCGGTTCTGGAGCCAGGCGATGGCCCATAGTTCGACGAAAACGACGGCAATAGCGATAGTGGTCGCGGTCCAGAAATCCGAGATCAGATACGGAAGCGCGTGACCGAGGCCGCCGACCGTGGTCATAACGCCGGAGGCAATCCCGCGCTTGAGAGGTGATCCGCGCCCCGAGATCGTGCCGTCGTCCGAGGCGGCTTCGGTGAAGCCCATGGAAATGCCTGCACCAACAGACGCCGCAAGACCGATGAGGAATGTGTTCCATGTATCGCCGGTTGCGAAGGCGGCCGCGAAGATCGGCGCAAGTGTCGAAACGGAGCCATCCATGAGGCCTGCAAGGCCGGGCTGCGCCCATGTGAGAACAAACTGGCGGTGTGCTGTACGCGCTTCTCGATCATCGGTGTCGGCATCTAGGTGATGGTCGACCAGCTCGGCGGCTCTTGCTGTGTGCTCGGCTTCGGCCGCGGCAAGGTTTCCCAGAAGTTTGCGCGTATCTGCATCTGTCGTGCGTTGCGCTGCGATTTCGTAATACCGTTGTGCTGAGGCTTCCATGATCTCGGCCTCTGCGCGGATACGCTCAAGTCCAAGGTTCTCAACCAGCCAGACAGGTCGACGGGCATAGAACCCGGACACGTGTTCGCGTCGGATAAGCGGGATCACTGTGCCAAAGCGCGTTTTGTGAAGGTCGATCAACTGCTTGCGGTGGCCGTCTTCTTCCAGTGCCATCCCGTCGAAAATCGCTGCGGAAGACGGGAAATCGGCGCGCAAGTGTTCTGCATAGTTTCGGTAAATGCGCGCATCGTCTTCTTCCGAGGAAATGGCGAGGGCAAGGACTTCCTGCTCGCTCAGGTCGGAGAAGCGTTTGCGATATGCGAAGTTGAAATTCATAGCGGCCTCGTCTTAGAACTATTCTAATCGTTGTTGCTGGGGGGCTGAATGACAAGAGGTAATTCAGATATTCGGCCTTCCTGCGTTGAGTGGAGCACTCCAAAGCGCCGCATCCATCTTGAATAAACTGAACTGATTAGTTTATATATCGAAACGCAAAGGGAAGGGATTTCTATGAACGCCCCGGTAAGTATCACCAAGCAAGGCCGAAAATGGGATCAGGTGCTGGACGGCGCACGCACGGTCTTTATGCGGGATGGCTTTGAAGGCGCCAGCGTCGATGACATCGTGCGCGAGGCCGGGGTGTCGAAAGCCACGCTTTACAGTTATTTCCCCGACAAGCGGCTGTTGTTCCTTGAGGTGGCGAAGACCGAGTGTAAGGCGCAGTCAGCTGCGGCGATCCAGCAGATCGAGGGCTCAGGGGATGTCCGCGAGGCTCTGGCGACGGCGGCTGGTCGGATGGTACGGTTTTTCTTGTCGGATGTAGGGATGCAGGTGTTTCGCATCGTCGTGGGCGAGAGCCAGCGGTTTCCCGAGATCGGGCGGGAGTTTTATGCTTCGGGTCCGCAGATGGTACGCGACATGTTGATTGGGTTCCTTAGTCGGGCCGTGGTGGATGGCAAACTGAAGATAGACGATGTGGAACTTGCGGCAGATCAGTTTCCGGAATTGTGCAAGGCCGGGCTGCATATGCAGATGGTTCTGGGCCTGCGCCAGTCAGTAAGCGAGGACGAGATTGACCGCGTGATCGAGGGCGCAGTCGATATGTTTATGAGCCAATACGGTGTCTGACGAGTTACCGGACGAAGCAGGTGAGCGCCGGATTGATCGAAAGACGCCCCCCTTTTTTGCGGGACGCGCGTTGATGGTTTCGGCGTTTTTGGCCCTGTGCGTGGTCGGCGTAGGCCGTGATCAGTTCGGCCAGCCACTGGTCTTCACGTCGCCCGGCCCATATCTCTTCTTTGGCTCAATCTGGCTTGCGGCCTTCGGGTTGGCCTACACGTTCGTGTCCGCGCGTCTGACATGCGGTTTTATGGTCTGCATTTCCGCGATCTATCGGCCGGTATTCATTGCAGAAAAAGCGTCGAGGGGCGAGCTTTAGCTTTTAGTCGATCCGGCGGACGTGAAGCTGGTTGCCGATCTTTTTAGTTTCAAACCTTTTCAGGCCTTCTACAAGATCACTTAGCTTCTTTTTGCCGTAGGTGCGTGGATCAAAGTCAGGGCTGTCGCGCGTGATGTATTGGCCGAGCGGTCCCAATGCATACCAGTCGTCGTCTGAGGGAATTTTGTCCATTGCGCCAGTGATCAAAGGGATCGCGGCGGTGGGGTTTTGCTTCTCTGTTGCGGGCGCGCCCTTTTCAGGCGAAGTAGAGTCGTCGACAATATTTTCAATCATAACAAAGCGGTTACAGACGTTGCGCAGGCTTTCAGGGGCCTTTGCTTCTCCGACGCCAATGACGTCCATGCCTTGCTCGCGCACACGGTTTGCAAGTGCCGTGAAGTCGCTGTCAGAGGACACAAGCACAAAGCCGTCAAAGCGGCCTGTGTGCAGGATGTCCATTGCATCAATCACAAGTCCGATGTCGCTTGCGTTTTTGCCAACTGTGTTTGCGGTTTCCTGATGGGCGACAAGGCCGAGATCCCGTACGGCCTTGGTCCAGGCGTTCAGACGGCCCGATGACCAGTCGCCGTAAACACGGCGGAGGGCTGGTTCGCCGAAGGTTGTGACTTCTTTGAGGATGGACGCGGCGTATTTTGCCGGGATGTTGTCGGCGTCAATTAGGACGGCGTAAAGTGGTCTGTCGCGGTCAGCCATGGTGCGCGCCTTTGTTTGGTCGGGGGGGCTGTCTGCCCCCGCGCGGGACTACGCCCGCGCCTCCCGAGGATTTATTAGCCCCAAAGAAGGGTCAGGAAAGCTCCGAAGCCGACGTGATGACCTTGCCGAGAAGGCCGTAAGCCTTTGCTTCTTTGGTATCGAGCCAGAAGTCGCGTTCGGTGTCTTTGGCGATTTTGGCTGCGGTTTGCCCGGTCGCTTCGGCAAATAGATTGTGGAAGCGTTCGCGCATTTTTTCGATCTGGCCGGCTTGGATTTGCATGTCAGTGACCTTGCCGCCAATGCCACCAGAAGGTTGGTGCAAAAGGAAGCGCGTGTTGGGCAGACAGAAGCGGTTCTCCTTCGCAGCAGCGACGAAGATCAGCGCGCCAGCAGAGGCAACCCAGCCCGAGCCGATGGTGCGCACGGTCGGTTTGATGAACTTGATCATGTCGTGGACCATGTCGCCGCTCTCGACATGGCCGCCGGGCGACGAGATGTAGACGTTGATCGGATCTTCGTTATCTTCGGCAAGCGCGAGAAGCTGTTTGACTGTGCGTTCGGCGAGCTTGTTGTTGATCTCGCCCGTGATGATCACGTTGCGGGATTTGAAGAAAAGCTGCTCGGCTTTGCCGCCGCCTTGGGCTTTGTCGTCTTTAGATGTGTCGTCTTTAGATGTGTCGTCGGCCATGGTGATGAACATCTCGTCTCTTTCTTTGAAGCTGGTTTGGGGGGAATGTCGGTGTTGGGGCTGGGAATGGCAAGGCGCGGCCGCGCGATTAATCCAGAAACTTGTGTAGGATTAGCGCGTCCACATACCCTTCGCGCGGGTGGCGGAAGGCGCGGGGCAGGCGGGCGATCTGCGCAAAGCCGGCGCGCTTCCAGATATCGATTGCGCGGGTGTTGCTGGCCAGGACGAAATTGAATTGCATGGCTTCAAATCCAAATGCTTTGGCCTCGCTTAGGGCGTGGCTTAACATTGCGCGGGCCACGCCCTTGCCTGTGGCGTTCGCGCTAGTGATGAAGCCTGCGTTGCAGACATGATTGCCGCCGCCCATTTGATTGGGGCGGATGAAGAAGGTGCCGCCGTCGGTGATGAAGGGGTGGGCGGCGCACCAATAGGCGAGGGCGTCTTTGCGGGAGATATCTGTGTCAATTGCGTAGGTGTCGCCCGCACGGAAGACGGGTTCGAGCATAGCCCAGATGACGTCATGGTCGGATTGGGTGGCCGGGCGGATCACCGGACCTAGCCTGATCGGTCGTCGCACACAGTGCGCGACAAGGCCTCCAAGGCCTCGGCGTCCACAGACAGGGTCGCGCCGCCGCCTTGAAACAGAATTTCTGCAGGTTCTGCAAAAGCGGGGAAGATAACAGTCATCCCCAATAATCCAAAACCCAACAGCCTCATGCGCCCTTTTGAAAATACCTTGGGGAGGTTCGGAGGGCCGGCGCCCTTCCGGTCAGTCGTCGTCGCAAGGCGACGAACCATCAGTAAATCACCACCGAGCGAATAGACTCACCCGCGTGCATCAGATCGAAGCCTTTGTTGATGTCTTCAAGCGCAAGCGTGTGGGTGATCATCGGGTCGATCTCGATCTTGCCGTCCATGTACCAATCGACAATCTTTGGTACGTCCGTGCGACCGCGTGCGCCGCCAAAGGCTGTCCCGCGCCAGACGCGTCCGGTCACCAGTTGGAAGGGACGCGTAGAGATTTCGGCACCTGCCGGGGCCACACCGATAATGACGCTTTCACCCCAGCCTTTGTGGGCCGATTCCAACGCGGCTCGCATGACTTGCACGTTGCCTGTGGCGTCAAAGGTATAATCTGCGCCCCCGCCCGTCAGTTCAACCAAATAGCCGACAAGATCACCTGTCACCTCAGATGGGTTTACAAAATCGGTCATTCCAAAGCGTGTCGCCATTGGTATTTTGTCGGCGTTAAGGTCGACGCCAACAATCTGGTCACAGCCTGCCATGCGCAGGCCCTGAATGACGTTAAGACCAATACCGCCCAAGCCAAAGACGATGCAGCGCGAGCCGATCTCGACTTTGGCGGTGTTGATCACCGCCCCGATGCCGGTTGTCACGCCACAGCCGATGTAACAGATTTTGTCGAAAGGCGCGTCCTTGCGGACCTTGGCTAAGGCAATCTCGGGCAAAACCGTGTGGTTCGAAAATGTCGAGCACCCCATGTAGTGCAGGATCGGTGTCCCATCGAGCATTGAAAACCGGCTGGTGCCGTCGGGCATAACGCCCGCGCCTTGTGTCGAGCGGATCGCCTGACAAAGGTTGGTTTTCGGATGCAGGCAGTAGTCACATTCCCGACATTCTGGCGTGTAAAGCGGGATCACGTGGTCGCCCGGTTTCAGGCTGGTAACGCCGGCGCCGACTTCCAGCACCACGCCCGCGCCTTCGTGTCCGAGGATGGCCGGGAACAGTCCTTCCGGGTCCGCGCCTGACCGTGTGAATTCATCCGTGTGGCAGATGCCGGTGGCTTTGATCTCGACCAGAACCTCACCTGCTTTCGGGCCTTCAAGGTTCACGTCCATGATTTCCAGCGGTTTTCCCGCCTCAATCGCAACAGCCGCGCGCGTTCTCATGCCTAAATACTCCCTTGGTGTATGCTTGGCTTGACCCTGCTGCACGATCTGCGTGAAATCAATAGACCGGGAGGCGATTGGAAGGATGAATTTGGTATGACAATTCGATTGATAGCTATCTTGGTTCTGTTGGCTGCCTGTGGGCCTGTGCCCGCCGACGAGGAACCTGCAATTGTAACCGAAGTCGTCGAGGCGGATATACCGGAAGCGCCGCCTGCGTTAGAGCAATGCGATGCGGCCGACTATCGGCCGTTGATCGGCAGCTCGATTTCCGAGACGACGTTTGCGGTCGATGATCGTCTGCGTGTCTTTAGCCAGAACGATATCATTACGCAGGAGTACTTGCCTCAGCGCACGAACGTCGTGTTCGACACAGAGGGCCTGATCACGCGGGTTTACTGCGGCTAGGAGAGATTACTTTTTGATGCGGTAATCTTCGTGGCAGGCCGAACAGACTGCGCCGATATTGCGCATGGATGCACCTCTGGCCTCGGAAGATGACACGCCGGTGGCGTCCAGAGCGGTGGCCATTTCTGCAGTCCGCTGGGAAAACCCCACACGATCGGTCCAGATAGCCTATTTTGCTTCCAATTCCGGGTCGCTCGCCTGCGGGGCGAGCAGCATCGGGATGCGGTCAGTTTCCGCTTGAAGAGATGCAAGTGCTGCGTTGGCGGCGGTTTCGTCGAATGCCACGACGCCTTTCGCCATTTGACCAAGGGTCTTCAGGTCGCCGGCCATTGTTTTCATGGCGTCCATGCGGGCTTTGACGTCTGTGTGGGCAAGAGCCGCCGTTGCGGCAAGGCCAAGGGTCAGTGCGATTGTCAGGGCGCTGCGCATTAGTGTCTCCTTTATTACTTTGCTCACAGCTATTCCATTTTTCGGGGAAGGCGAGGGCAAGGCTGGACTCGTGGCCGTCAGGGGATATATCAAAGATCAGAACAAACCATGAACATTCTTGCTGCCTGCTTATGAAACAACGACGCATCCTGTCGCTTTGGTTTCCCCGTCTGGGGGCCGAGCGCTTCCTTAGGCTTGAACGTGGCTTACCGCCGCGCGCCTTTGCTGTGGTGGGCGAGGAACACAACGCTCAGGTTTTGGTATCTTTGTCGGTTGAGGCCGAGGCATCGGGGCTTCGGATGGGTCAACCTTTGCGGGATGCGCGTGCGATGTGCCCGGAGCTTGACACAAAGCTGCGCAACCGGGACCTGGATGCCGCGTTTCTGGCGGTGCTGCGGCGCTGGGCGGCAAAGTTCAGCCCTTGGGTGTCCGAGGAGCGGCCGGAGGGGTTGGTTATTGATCTGACGGGATGCGCGCATCTGTTTGGGGGAGAGATGGGCCTGATTGGCGAGGTCGAAGCGGATTGCGCACATCTGGGTGTCAGCGTGCGGGTGGGCGTGGCCGATACAGTGGGCGCGGCCTGGGCTTTGGCGCGGTTTGCGGGCGGCGCGGGAGTTGATGCGGCGCGCACCGGCGACGACATTAATCAAGAAGCGCGCGCGACGCGGTCTCGCGCGGCGAAGCGGCGCCATTGGGTGAAGGGCGGTCCGGCGCCCGCAGTGACGGCCCCGGAAGTCCTGCGCAAGATGCAGATTGCATCGCCGGGTGCGACGCGTTCGGCGCTGGCGCCGTTGCCGGTCGCGGCGTTGCGGCTGGAGGACGATACCGTAGCAACCTTGGTGCGGCTTGGTCTGCGACAGATCGGAGATCTGGCCGGTCAACCGCGCGCGGCTTTGGCGCGCCGGTTTGGTCGCCACCTTGTGCAACGATTGGATCAGGCTTTGGGGGTCGAGCCGGAACCTGTCAGCCCTGCGCGTCCCGCTGTGCGCTTTGCGGTGCGACTGACACTGCCCGAGCCGGTTGGTCTGATCGAAGACATTGCGGCGGCGATTGACCGGCTGTTGACCCCGCTTGGAGAGAAGCTTTCGCGGGCAGGGCGTGGAGCGCGGCAGGTGCGAATGGAATGCCACCGCAGCGATCATACGATGCAGGTGGTCGAGATAGGTTTGGCGCGCCCTTCGGCCTCGGCCGATCGGATCCGCCCGCTTCTTTTGATGAAGCTTGACGACATAGATGCAGGCTTTGGCATCGACATGATCCGGCTTGAAGCGCGGGCCACTGAACCGGTGCACAGCCATCAGCATCGCGGCCATGCGGCGGCGGCGGCGGACGGCGCGGCGCGTCTTGGAAGTGAGGCGGCGCTGGATGATCTGATTGGTCGGATCGGTGCGCGGGTTGGACTTGAAAGCATCACGCGCTTTCACCCGGCTGACAGTCATATCCCCGAAAAGACCGCTTTGATTGTGGCTGCCGCCTGGGCTGGCCCTGCAGACGCCTGGCCGCGTCCCGGCATGTTGCGCCCGTCGGAGATATGGCGTCCCGAAATGGTGCATGCCGAGGAGACTTCTGATCTACCGCATCGTTTCCGCTGGCGCGGTCGCGATCTGGAGCTTTGTGCGGGTCTGGGGCCTGAGCGGATTGCGCCGGAATGGTGGCTTGATGATCCGGACTGGCGCTCCGGTGTGCGCGATTACTGGCGGGTGACGACCCGCACCGGCGAGCGGCTTTGGCTTTACTACGGGCATGGTGGGACGATGTCGCGGGGGTGGTTCTGTCAGGGAAGTTTCGCCTGAACGAACGCTCTTGCGCGACTTTCCTGTTCGGGCCGCCCTTCGGACGCCGGATGCCCCCCACGGAGGTATTTTCGAAAGGGTGAATGGCTGGAAGTCTACTGCTTCGCCCTTTCGGATATACCTCAGGGGGTGGCGGGGGACAGCGTCCCCCACCTTGTGTCACCGGCCCGGAAGGCCAGCCAACCCAATTATGGCAGCAGAACGCTGTCGATGACGTGGATCACGCCGTTCGATGCGATAATGTCTGCAGCAGTCACTGTTGCGTCGTTCACGGTCACGCCGTCGGTGCCATCAATGTGCACGTCGCCGCCCTGAACGGTTGTTACGTTCAGATGCTGACCCGCCAGTTGGTCAGACGTCACAGCGCCCGGTACAACGTGGTATGTCAGGATCGCAGCAAGCTTGTCCTTGTTCTCGGGAAGAAGCAGGCTCTCCACGGTGCCGGCCGGCAGCGCTGCGAAAGCTGCATTGGTTGGTGCGAAAACGGTGAACGGGCCGTCGCTTTTCAGCGTGTCGACGAGGCCTGCGGCCGAAACGGCTGCGACGAGTGTCGAGAAGTCGTCGCTGCCAGCGGCAATGTCGACGATGTCCATCTCTTTGTCCATTGGAGCACAAGCAGCAGCAAGTGCGAGAGCGGCGGCACCAAAGGCAGCTTTCAGAGCAAATCTACGGTTCATTTTGAGGTCCCTCATTCTATCTTCGTCATCTGTTGTGTTGAAAAAACGGGAGGTGATTTATCACCTCCCGTTGGTCGTATCGTCAGGGCGATCAGCCTTCTGGCATCATCACTTTGTCGATGACGTGGATCACGCCGTTCGACGCTTCGATATCTGCGGTCACGACGTTTGCGTCCTGAATCATCACACCGTTGTCGAGGTCAATGGTAACCGAACCGCCCTGGACGGTTGCTGCCATCATGTCGTCTATCAGGTCACCAGACATTATTTTACCGGGCACAACGTGGAACGTCAGGATCGCGGTCAGCGTGTCGATATTCTCTGGCAGAAGCAGGCTTTCGACTGTGCCTTCCGGCAGAGCGGCGAAAGCTTCGTCGGTTGGTGCGAAAACGGTGAACGGACCTTCGCCCTTCAGCGTCTCAACTAGGCCCGCGGCCTGAACGGCAGCGACGAGTGTTTCGAACGAACCGGCTGCAACTGCGGTGTCGACGATGTCTTTCGAGTGGCCGCCGGAAAACGCCGGTGCGGCTAGCAGGGTCGCTGCTACTGTGGCCATAAGTGTCTTGCGAAGCATTGTGTTTTCCATCTGTAAAAAGGTGAGTGTCGTTGTGACACCTGAGCTTCTTACGTCGGGTGGATGCCAATTGGATCATTGCAGGAATTGCGAAAACGATGTTGACCGAAAGGGCAATGGCGCTAAGCAAGGGAGACTATCGGCGTCCACTCACAAATCTGTTATCGTCTGTGAGGCAAAAGCGGGCTTTTGTAACCATGTTTCAACACCATGGACCTTAAGCACAGTGTCGTGAGGGTGATTGTCGAACGCGAATTACTCGCGCATGTTATGGGGCAAGCGATCAAGCAGAGGTGATGAAATGGCCGGACGTTATAAGAGTGACCTGAAGTGGTCGGATGTCACGCCGCAGGGCGACTATATGAATCGGCGTCAGTTGATGGCGGGTGCAGGCGCTTTGGCGCTTGGCTCGATTGCGGGGCCGGCAATGGCAAGCCTTGGAGCAACGAAGACCAACTATGGTAGCGATCTTGAGCCGAACAGTATTGAAGACATCACCAGCTACAACAACTTTTATGAGTTTGGGACTGGTAAAGACGACCCTGCCGCCAACGCCGGTCGTCTGACAACAGACCCTTGGTCGATCAAAGTTGATGGCATGGTAAATAACGCCGGCACCTATAGCTTTGATGACTTGACCAGCGGCATGACATTGGAAGAGCGTATCTATCGCTTCCGCTGTGTGGAAGCCTGGTCGATGGTTGTGCCTTGGGTTGGTTTCGAGCTTGCCGACTTGCTAAAGCGCGTAGGTGTGCAGCCTTCCGCTAAGTATGTGGCCTTTGAAACGCTGGTGCGCCCGGAAGAAATGATCGGGCAGAAACGTCGGACGCTTGAGTGGCCGTACCGCGAGGGATTGCGGCTTGATGAGGCGATGCACCCGCTGACGATCATGGCGACGGGTCTATATGACGAGCCGATGCCGAAGCAGAACGGTGCGCCCATTCGTTTGGTCGTCCCGTGGAAGTATGGCTTTAAGTCGATCAAATCGATTGTGCGGATTTCGCTGACAGACAAGCAGCCCGCCACGAGCTGGAACATGACCAACGGACGGGAATACGGATTTTATAGCAACGTGAACCCGACGGTCGATCACCCACGTTGGTCTCAGTCGACCGAGCGCAAGATCGGTGGCGGTTTGTTTGCTAAGCGCGTGCCGACCCTGATGTTTAACGGATACGAGCGCGAAGTAAGCTCGCTTTATTCCGGGATGGACTTGCAAAGTAATTTCTGAGGATGGCCGCAGCGTCTAACATCCGGCTGACCTCGACGCTGACGTGCCCTGAATGTGGGGGCCTCAGCGACGGTGAGATGCCATTGGACGCCTGCCAGTTCTTTTATGACGGCCCACATTGCAAGGTTGTACTGCGACCTCGCGCGGGTGAGTGCTGTATCTGGTGCTCGTTCGGCAGCGTCCCATGTCCACCGATACAGACAGGAAAGGCGTGCTGCTCATGACCGCGGCTCAACGTGTGAATATCCTGCTGGCGAAGGTGCCGGCATGGCCTCTCTATATACTGGGCGTGATTCCACCTGCGTGGTTCCTATATCAAGGCCTGACGGGCGGCCTCGGGGCCGAGCCTATCAAGGCGCTTGAGCACAAGCTGGGCGAGTTTGCCCTGCAAGTGCTGATCGTTGTTCTTGCGGTGACGCCGCTGCGCAGTTGGACGGGGGTGAATCTGACTAAGTTCCGCCGGGCGCTGGGCTTGCTGACGTTCTTCTATGTCTTTCTGCATTTGCTTGTCTGGCTGGTGCTGGATGTTCAAATCCTCAGCCAGATTTGGGCGGACATTATAAAGAGGCCATACATCACCATTGGTATGGTCGGATTTCTCCTTCTGATCCCCTTGGCGATTACGTCAAATAACAGGTCGATCCGTAAGCTGGGGCCGAAGACGTGGCGGCGGCTGCATCAACTCACTTATCTGACAGCGATCTTGGGCGCGGTGCATTTTGTGATGCTGTCGAAGGGCTTTCAGATCGAGCCACTGATCTATCTGGGCACTGTGCTTGTTTTGGTTGCCACACGTATCAAAATTCCGATGAGGCGAGCGGTCGCATAAGGGGCCTTCCCATGGGCGCGGACCTCGCTAAGGTCGCGTGCATGGAACACCAAACAATACGGCGCGGCGTCTATCTGATAATGGCGCTGTTTTGCCTTCAGCCGATGGCGCTCGGCGCGTGGCTGGCTTTGATCCCCTACATTAAAGAAACGCTTCAGCTGACCAAGTTCGATTTGGCGATAGCCCTGTTGGGGATGCCCGTGGCCGTTTTGGCCGCGCTTCAGTTCGCCGGTGGGTTATCGACACGCATCGGTGTGCGGCGCTTGGTGCTGGCGACGTTCCCGCTGCAATGCCTTGCCGCCTTCCTGCCGCTAATAGCGGGCAGCCAACTTATCCTGTTCTTCGCGCTTGGCGCCTTTGGCGCAACGCATGCCTTTATGGAGGTGGGGCTGAACGTCTATGCCGGACGGATCGAAAAGAAAGCGCGCGCACACATCATGAACCGGTGCCATGGGTTCTGGGCGCTGGGGCTTATGATCGGATCGTTTGTGGCGACGTCAGGAGCCGGGGAGTTAGGCTCTGTCAGGATCATGGCGGTGGTTGCGGTTGTGTCGACGGTTGTCGGCATGCTTGCGGCGCGGCGGTTGCCGAAGATGGGCGAGGAGGGGGCTGAGCATGTCGTGCCCCGCCGTAAGCTTTCGCAAATGCCGCCAGCGCTATTGGCGATTGGTGGGTTCATGTTGCTCGTCACGCTGGCAGAGGGTGCGATGTCGGACTGGTCGGCTGTCTATCTGTCCGAGCGCCAATCTATAGAAGTGGCCGAAGCCGGGATCGCCGTGACGATCTTTGCGGGCTTCATGGCATTTGGGCGCTTTTGCGGGGATTGGTTGAAGCAACGGTTCGGGGCGTTGGTTCTGGCGCGGGGATCGGTGATGTTTGCTTTGGCAGGACTTGCCTGTCTGATTGGACCGCTGCCGCTTGTGTTCTCATTCGTCGGGTTTGCCCTGCTCGGGGTCGGGGTAGCGTCGGGCTATCCTTTGGGGGTGTCGGCGGTGGCAGCCCTTGATGACACACACGAAGCCGCCAACGTCGCGATCATGTCGACATGCGCGTTGGCTGGCTTTCTCGTGGGGCCTCCTGTGATCGGATTCCTGGCGGACGCTTATGGATTGAAATTCGGCTTTGCGGCGATAATTCCCGGACTGATTGCCTGCCTCTTCCTTGCGAGGTGGTTGATTCCACCCGAGTCGGGCGAAGAGTCGCGTTGAATCGGGAGGAATTCGGCGATTCACTTGGGGCGCTTCGCCGATTCAGTGAATTTTGACCCTGATTTGGGCCAAAATTCTTCCACTGAATACGAGTTTTGAAAGAATTTACTGCCCATTTTCGACGCAAAAGACCTTATTTATATGGCTTTTAAAAAGATGAGAAAGAAAATTCGTCTTTCTGATAAAAAACTACTTGCGGACTACGGCCCCTAACCGTAGACACCCCTCACCGGCGGCGCAGAAATGCAACAACGGGGCGCCAGACGGGCTTAACGGCAACGAGACGCAAGAAAAAAAATAGAGATGGATGAGGCAGGGCGCGCCGAAAGTTAGGGCGCACTCAGTCACTTTTGTCTCTACGCTCTTTGAAATTGATGGTAACTGAAGAGATATGTGGGCGGTTTGGTCCTTTCGATGGATCAGCCTCTTCATATCGACTTTCTTAGGCTTCGGCCGATTATAGAAAGGTCAGCTTCACTGTTTGAACGGTTTCTTGTTTTCTTATGAAAACCTGAAGCACAACAAACAGAAAAAGATGTTTTGTAATGTTTCCTAGCCGGGACATTATGAGACGATGTGCAGAGGTTCGAACGTCAAGGATAAGCTAGCAATAGCTTTTCAACTTGAGAGTTTGATCCTGGCTCAGAACGAACGCTGGCGGCAGGCCTAACACATGCAAGTCGAGCGCACCTTCGGGTGAGCGGCGGACGGGTTAGTAACGCGTGGGAATATACCCTTCTCTACGGAATAGCCTCGGGAAACTGAGAGTAATACCGTATACGCCCTTCGGGGGAAAGATTTATCGGAGAAGGATTAGCCCGCGTAAGATTAGATAGTTGGTGGGGTAATGGCCTACCAAGTCTACGATCTTTAGCTGGTTTGAGAGGATGATCAGCAACACTGGGACTGAGACACGGCCCAGACTCCTACGGGAGGCAGCAGT
>NZ_JBVCWP010000087.1:0-13761 GCF_057460485.1 Boseongicola sp. | reverse complement strand
TGGGCGATTGATGCTGCAAACGGCCGTATTCTTTGGGAAGTTTTGGGGCGTAAAGGTGTGTCGGCGCTTGTTGGTGGTCCGGGGCCTTCTGTCGCTGGCCCAATAGTGGTGTTCCCGTTTGCGTCGGGGCAGATGGTGGCAGCTGGAACAAGTACCGGCGCGCAGGTCTGGGCCGCAAGCGTGGCCGGGCAAGATATCAGCCGTGCATTTTCTGCCGTTGGCGATTTGAGCGGCGCGCCAGTTGTGGACACAACGCGTCTTTATGCGGGCAGTCATGCAGGGCGCGTTGCGGCAATATCGCTTGCCTCAGGGCAGGCGGAGTGGACGGCGCGGGTCGGGGCGTTGAACCCGATTTGGCTTGGCGGTAATTCGCTGTTTTTTGTGACGCCGGAGAACGTGCTGACGCGGCTTGATGCGGCGACGGGGCAGCAGATCTGGTCGGTAGAGTTGCCCTTGTTTGAGGCTCGCCGCGCCAGCCGATCGAAGTCGACATTCGTGCATTACGGGCCGGTCGTGGCAGGTGGTCGGTTGATTGTGGCGTCTGATGACGGGGTTTTGCGCGAGTTTGATCCGGTGACCGGAGCCGTCTTGCGCGAGACGGACCTTGGTCGCGGCGCGGCGCGCAATCCGGTGGTTGCGGGTGGTGTTTTGTACCTTGTGACCGACAACGGACAGATCCGCGCTTTTCGCTGATCGTTTAAGCGTGTAAGAGCGCAATCTTACGTTACTTTTGGGCAGGACCCCATGTCATTTACATTGGCCATCGTCGGGCGACCGAATGTCGGAAAATCTACTCTTTTCAATCGGTTGGTTGGAAGGCGGATTGCTTTGGTGGATGATCAGCCAGGGGTGACTCGGGATTTGCGCGAAGGGGCGGCACGCCTTGGAGAGTTGCGGTTTACCGTGATTGATACTGCGGGACTTGAGGATGCGACGGACGACAGCCTGCCCGGACGGATGCGCAAACTAACTGAGCGGGCCGTGGAAATGGCGGACGCTTGTTTGTTTATGATCGATGCACGAGTTGGAGTGTTGCCGGACGATGAGGTGTTTGCGGATATCCTGCGCAAGAAATCGGCGCATGTGATTTTGGCGGCGAACAAGGCCGAGGGCCGCGCTGGTGAAGGCGGGCTTATCGAGGCGTATTCGCTTGGATTGGGCGAGCCGGTGCGGATGTCGGCAGAGCACGGCGAGGGGATGCCAGAGCTGTTGGAGTTTCTGCGCCCGGTTGCCGAAGAAGGCGAAAAGGCCCAGGCGGCGGTGGAAGAAGCGGCACCGTTGACCAACGTTGATGTCGATGAAGACGCATCGGACGAGATCCGGATGCCGACGATCGCCCGGCCATTGCAGGTTGCGGTTGTGGGGCGTCCGAATTCTGGAAAATCAACGCTGATCAATCAGTTGCTGGGCGAAGATCGCCTTTTGACGGGTCCTGAAGCCGGGATTACGCGGGATGCGATTTCGCTTCCGCTTGATTGGGACGGGATGCCGACGCGCATTTTTGACACGGCGGGCATGCGTAAAAAGGCACGGGTTCAGGAGAAGCTTGAAAAATTGTCGGTAGCCGATGGTTTGCGGGCGGTTAAATACGCGGAAGTGGTGATCGTGCTGTTGGATGCGGCGATCCCATTCGAGCAACAGGATTTGCGGATTGCTGATCTGGCCGAGCGCGAGGGGCGCGCGGTAGTAGTCGCCGTGAACAAGTGGGACGTGGAAGAGAACAAGCAGGAAAAACTGCGGGATTTGAGGGAATCGTTTGAGCGGCTGTTGCCTCAGCTGCGCGGCGCGCCTTTGGTCACGGTATCGGCGAAAACCGGACGCGGCATGGATCGTCTGCGCGAGGCTGTTGAACAAGCTTACATCACGTGGAATGCGCGTGTGGTGACGTCAAAACTGAACCGTTGGCTGTCTGGTATGATTGAAGCACATCCACCGCCCGCACCGGGTGGGCGGCGCATTAAGCTTCGCTACATGACGCAAGCGAAGACCCGGCCACCGGGGTTTGTCGTTATGGCGTCTAACCCCGAGAAGTTATCGGATTCGTATAAACGTTACCTTGTCAATGGGTTACGGGTCGACTTTGATATGCCAGGAACGCCGATCCGGCTTTGGTTTCGCAGTCAGGCAGACCAGAACCCCTACAAGAATAAGAAGAAGTCGACGCCTTCGCGGCTGCGAAAGCACCTTGGAAAGCCATCCCTGAAAGAGTGACCTTTTACGCCTGCACGCCCGTTTCGGCTTTGCGGATGACGGAAACGAAAAGCGTTGCAAGCGTAACGGCTCCTATGGCCGCAAGGGCTGCGATCATCGGTATTGTCGTCATGTTTTGCACGACCAGGCCGATCAACGCCCATGCGACGGCAAAGACGTATGTGCCGGGCGCTTTTCGGGTCAGGATCATAATCATAGCGATGACGAAAACGATCGATATGGTAATGACCGCCCAAGTGACCTGACTGAATGCCACGCCGTAGCCCGCACCCAAAAGTGCGACCGAGACGCTGCTGGCAGCCGTTAGCCAGCCCGCATAGAGGCCAATTGGTGCGCGCAGAAGCCACCGGTCGTTCTGGGGCGTTCGCAACAGGGCGATAAGCGCGGTGACCAGCATTGCCCAGATCAGGACAGTGGCCCAGATGGGGCTGACTTCCGCCACGGGAAGCCAGATTGCTCCTATTGCGAGCGAGATGAGAAGCGGCGGGCGCGTGGCGGTCCAGTCAGGATCATCAGCCCGTGCGAAAAGGCCAAAGCCGGTCGAGGCAAGGAGCCAGAGGTAGATCGGTCCCCAGATCGCGAATGCGTAGCCCGCGGGTTGGGCCGGAGGGCTGTCTTGCGGCACCGGGTAGGCGTTTGGATCAAAGCCGTCAAATGAGATGATGAACGGCCCCCCCGCGAAGGCGATGGCGGCGGTGAACACAAGGATGGCGTAGGCGCGGTATGAAATCATGTCTTTTAAGTGGGGCGCGAGGGCAATCTGGCAAGGGCTTGCTGCTTTTGCCGGTTTGGGTCGGCGGGCGCGCGCTTTCGGCGGGTTTGTGCATTGGCCTCGGCTGAACGGCGCGGTTGGTTTGGGGGGGCGCGAAATGGCCGGAGACTCACAAGGGGCGTCTGGACGGTTGTGACGGGTGAGTTTGACCCCTCATATCGGTGTCGAAGCTTCATCCGCCTGTCGGCGGGACCGCCATTCAATCAGGAGAGATTCGGATGAGAATTATTTCGATTTTAGCTGCTTGTGCGATGTTTGGCAGCGCGGTCTGGGCACAAGCTGCGGTTGAGGACAGCGATGGAGACGGCATATATTCGATGGAAGATGGCGCGGTCGATGAAGAAGAGCTTGCTGCGGCGACCATGTGCATATGTTCGTGTCGGTGCCACCGAAACTTGCGGTGAGCCACCTTATGCGGTTGATGAAAGGGCGCTCGTCGCACAAGGTACAGCGGGAATTTCCGCAATTGAAGAAACGCTACTGGGGCTGCCACTTTTGGGGCCGCGGCGACTTTTCGACAACCAACGATACTCTCACCGAAGACATCGTACTGCAGTACCTCGAGCGATCATATCGCTGATGCTACCGGCATCAGATGGTAGTCGTTCAGTCGTTCTTAGGGTCGCCGCCGGCGCCTTTCGCCGGCGACGGCTTTTTCTGTTCCACAGCGATGTTCATGATTTCCGCACGCCGGGCGCGGTAGTCGGGATTCGCGTTCAGCGCGTCGATCCGTACTTGGTGGGCGGCGTTGCAGGCGTTGTGGAGGGGCATGAGTTTTTTTGTCATCCACGAAGTCTTTGTCGGCAGCGCGCGCGAGGGACTGGCCCTTTGAAATGTCCATATTTCGGTGCGAGTTGCGATTGCGGTGCCGGGAATACGCATTTGAGACTTGTTTGTCTTTGATGACGCCATCGCCACGCCTTGACGAGGAAGCTGTTGATCGAGCGCAACGGGTAGTGCTTAAGTGAAATGAGGTCGCGTTTTTCACGCCAATGATACCGTTTTTCTTTGGATCCTCAGCACGCTCTGTGATGCGATTGCCTGCGCCGTCAGGCCAGACGGCGTCGGTTGCCTAGGGTTCAAGGTCGGGGTGGTGGTTTCGGATTTTCTCAACGCGTGGCGACAGGCGGGGCATATAAGTAACGCCGATGTTGGCGTGCCAACGTCCCGGTCGCGGGGTGTCGTGGGCTGGAAAAAGGTCAGTGACCCAACCCGGTTGGAAGGCCTCGTGGTGATTTTTGCCCTAGTTCAGTTCGCAGATCGACAAAACGTCGAAGGGATCGAGGTTTGCCAAAAAGGCTTTGAAGCGTGCCGTCGCCTGTGCGGATGTTTACAAACTCGTCGACATCAATTGGGAGCATGAAATCGGCTGCGCGAAACACCGGCATGGTCTGGACGAAGCTGAGGGCAGCCGGTTGGGAGTAGCTACGTCCAAAAAGGCTGCCGGGGTTGGGCAGCAGGGTGAGGTCGCCGCGCGCGTCGAGATGATCTAGAAGTGTGTCGGTTCCATCGGTGCAATCATTTAAAAAAGACAACGAAATCTGTGACGCTGAGGGCCCTGTGTCACGCGAGCCAGTCCAGGATGAACGGGCCTTCGTCCTTCATGCAGCTCGCCAGCAGGACGCGCGGATGGGGCGGGGGCCATGGGATGTTCAATTGAACGCCTTGGCTACATTGCGTGTCGAGCATCCGGGGATGCTTCGGCTTTTCGGGAAGTTTCCGCGAAGCCGGAGCGGGGGGCAATGGGGCGATCAGGCGAGGTCGCCGTCCGGTGTGATCCGGGATTTGCCACCGAGCCATGGGCCAAGCCCTTGTGGCAGAACCACGCCGCCGTCCTCGGTTTGACCGTTTTCAAGGACCGCGATCAGGCAGCGACCAACCGCGAGGCCCGATCCGTTCAGGGTGTGAAGGAACTGCGGTTTGCCGTCTTCGCCGCGAAAACGCGCATTCATGCGGCGGGCCTGGAACGCGCCACAGGTCGAGACGGACGAGATCTCGCGGTAGGTGTCTTGCCCCGGCAGCCAGACTTCGATGTCGTGGGTGCGCCGTGCGCCAAAGCCCATATCGCCGGTGCACAGGATCATCGTGCGATAGGCGAGGCCGAGGGCTTCTAGGATGCCTTCGGCGCAACGGGTCATGCGGGCGTGTTCGTCTTCGGATTTATCCGGGTGCGTGATCGAGACCATTTCGACTTTTTCGAACTGGTGTTGGCGCAACATGCCAGAGGTGTCGCGTCCTGCGCTACCGGCTTCCGAGCGGAAACAGTTGGTGTGGGCGACATATCGGCGGGGGAGATAGTCCGCGCTGAGAACCTCGCCTGCGACAATATTGGTGAGCGAGACTTCGGAGGTCGGGATAAGCCACATGCCTTCGCGGGTCTGATAGCTGTCCTCGGCGAATTTCGGCAGTTGATTGGTGCCATACATTGCCTCATCGCGCACGAGGATGGGCGGGATGACTTCGATCAGGCCGTTTTCCGTGGTGTGTGTGTCGAGCATGAATTGCGCGAGGGCGCGGTGCACGCGGGCGACGGCACCGGACATGACGACAAAGCGGCTGCCGGATAGTTTGGCGGCCGTTTCGAAATCCATACCGCCTTTCACACCTTTGATTTCAAAGTGTTCTTTCGCCGAAAAGTCGAACGCAGGCGGCGTGCCCCAACGGTGAAGTTCGACATTGTCGTTTTCGTCCTTGCCCTCGGGGACGTTGTCATACGGCAGGTTTGGCAGCGACATCAGGATGTCGCGCAGCTTGGCGTCAAGGTCCTTGGCGGTCTGTTCTTGCTCCGCCGTCGCCTTTTTCTTGTCTGCAACTTCAGCGCGCAGACGCTCGAATTTCTCGGTGTCGCCTGCGGCTTTGGCCGCGCCGATTTCTTTGGCGGCTGCGTTGCCTTCGGCTTTCATCGCTTCAGCCGCCTGAATGGCCGTGCGGCGCGCTTCATCGGCGACCAAGATGCTCGACGACGCGTCCGAAATCCCGAGCCTGGTCATGGCGGCGTCGAAGGTGCTTGGGTTTTCGCGAATTGCGCGGATGTCGTGCATCTGTCCTCTCCTTTGAGGGTTGGTTCAGGATGCGCGCTATATGGCGGATTTTTTGACTCGTGCAAATGGGGTTTTGCGGCGGGCTACCGGGGATTGATTGCATCGCGCGGATCAGCGACAGGTAAAGGATGTGTAAAGCGGTTGTCGATACATTGACCTCGATCGTATTTTTTCACGACCGTTGCGGCGTTCTCTGATTTGAATATCGCGGGGATGGCGCCGGGAGAGGAGTTGATTACGCGGCTGATCGTGGTGCCGATGATGATTGTTGCGGTGCGGCCGTACGGCATTCACCGTGATTGGATGTTTGCAAAGACGATCTCAACGGTTGGGTGGCGCCGTAGGCTTATGGATGTGGTGGCGTTCCTGACGTTCCAATTGCCGGTCTATGCCGTGACGCTTATTGTGTCGGGGGAATCTTTTGTGCAAATTGCGACCCTGCTTCTTACGATCGCGGTTTTGATGGTCGTCTTGAGCCGTCCTTTCGGGCTGTATCTTGAGCGGGTGCGAGGTTGGTTTGGGGTTGCAGAGGTGTGAAGTTTTTTTGAAGCACGGGTTTCAACTTAATTTCATCGTGACAACCGCCTGCCCGTTGCTTGCCAACCATACTGCCCCTAGGTAGGGTGCGCGCCAAGCTTAAACGGGACCACTACGCGGCCCAACAAAGACAAGGAAAATCTAGATGTTCGTTACGCCTGCATATGCGCAAGCGGCTGCCGGTGGCGGGGATGTATTTACGTCTCTCGTTATCCCGATGGTGCTTATTTTCGGTATCATGTACTTCCTCCTGATCCGCCCGCAGCAAAAGAAGCTGAAAGAGCATACGGGCATGGTCGAAGCGCTGCGTCGTGGTGATCAGGTCGTGACCGCCGGCGGGATCGTCGGCAAGGTGACCAAGGTGCGCGACGACGCCGAGATCGAGATCGAGATTGCAACCGGCGTCAGCGTTCGGGTCATTAAGCATACGATTACACAGGTCCGGTCTAAAACCGAACCCGCGAATACTTAAGGGTTTTTCATGCTTCAGATCGCCGCTTGGAAGCGATTTGCCATTTGGGCGGTTTGCCTGCTTGGCATGCTTCTCGCGTTCCCGAACGGATTTTATTCTCGTGTGGAACAGCACAATGACGCCATGGCCGAAATAGAAGCGCTTGGGTCTACGCCTGAGCGTGAAGAGGCGGCCGGATCGTGGCCGTCGTTCTTGCCATCCACACTGGTCAATCTGGGGCTTGATTTACGCGGAGGCGCACATCTTCTGGCCGAGGTGCAGGTTGCGGACGTCTATACCGAGCGCATGGACGGCTATTGGCTTGGGGCGCGCGACGCCCTTGTGACGATCCGCGATCAGGTCGGATTTGTGGAACGCGTCGAAGATGCGCCAGCGGGCGAGTTGCACGTGCGGATTTCGCAGGCCGAGGCACTCCCGGCCGCTTTGACGGCGGTGCGGGCTTTGGCGCAGCCGGTTGCCTCATTGACCGGGGTCGGGGCGACAGACATTTCGGTGTCGGGGCGTGGCAATACAATTATTATAACCTTGTCGGCGGAAGAGAAGGCAGCGACGGACAGTCGCACGATACAGCAATCGCTGGAGATCATTCGCCGCCGGGTCGACGAGGTTGGCACGCGCGAGCCGACGATCCAGCGGCAGGGTGCGGACCGCATTTTGATCCAGGTGCCGGGGATTGGCTCGGCTGAAGAGCTGAAGGCGCTGATCGGGACGACGGCGAGGCTGACCTTCCATCCGGTTATCCAACAGACCAGCAATGCCGATGTTCAGCCCGGACCGGGTGAGATAATCGTGCAGGATCTCGACGACACGTCGCTTTATTACATTTTGGAGCGTCAGGCGGTTGTCACGGGCGACGATCTTGTTGATGCGCAACCTGGTTTTGATCAGAATGGTTTGCCGTCGGTGACGTTCCGGTTCAACCCGTCGGGAGCCCGTGTTTTTGGCCAGTATACGACTGAAAACACCGGCGCGCCGTTCGCGATTGTTCTTGATGATCAGGTGATTACGGCACCCCGCATCAACGAGCCGATCACTGGCGGGTCGGGGCAGATCACCGGGAACTTCACTGTCGATAGCTCGACGCAACTGGCTATTTTGTTGCGCGCGGGTGCTTTGCCTGCTGAGATGACTTTCCTCGAAGAGCGCACAATCGGGCCTGAGTTGGGACAGGATTCGATTGAAGCCGGGCGCATTGCGTCGCTGATCGCTTTTGCTGCGGTTTTGGTCTTTATGACGTTATCCTACGGCCTTTTTGGGGTTTTCGCGAATATTTCCTTGCTGTTGAATGTTGGGCTTTTGTTCGGAATTTTAAGCTTATTGGGCGCGACGCTGACGTTGCCGGGGATCGCGGGGATCGTGTTGACCATCGGCATGGCTGTTGATGCCAACGTGTTGGTGTTCGAGCGAATACGCGAGGAATTGAAGACCGCAAAGGGGCCGAGCCGGGCGATTGAGCTTGGCTACGAGAAGGCTTTGAGCGCTATATTTGACGCCAACATCACCACGTTCATGACGGCGATGATCCTGTTTGCTTTGGGGTCGGGGCCGGTGAAGGGTTTTGCGGTGACGTTGATGATCGGAATTGCGACGTCGGTGTTTACGGCGATTTTTGTGACGCGCTTGATTGTCGTCATGTGGTTTGAGCGGAAACGTCCGCGAACAATCGAGGTTTAAGATCATGAGATTGAGACTTGTTCCCGCAGAGACAAACTATGATTTTTTCCGCTATCGCTATGTGACGATAGGGGCTTCGGTTGTTGCCTTCATTGCGTCGATCATCTTGTGGCTGACCGTCGGTCTGAACTTCGGCATTGATTTCCGGGGCGGCACAACCATCCGGACCGAGGCCGTGCAGCCCGTCGATGTGGGCGCTTACCGCGATGCGGTTGAGGCGCTGCAACTTGGAGACGTGGCGATAAGTCAGGTGTTCGATCCGACGTTTCGCGATGATCAAAACGTATCAATGGTCCGTATTCAGGCGCAGGACGGTCAGGAAAGCGTGACCGGCACAGTGATCGTAGAGGTAGAAGCCGCGTTGAAATTGGTTGATCCGACTCTGAAGTTTACATCCGTAGAAAGCGTCGGCCCGAAGGTGTCGGGAGAGTTGATCCGCACGGCGTTGCTTGCTGTGGCGGGAGCACTTGTGGCGATCCTGATCTATATCTGGTTGCGGTTCGAGTGGCAGTTTTCTGTCGGCGCGGTTGCGGCGCTTTTTCACGATGTAATCCTGACGATTGGTATATTCAGCCTGCTTCAGATCCGGTTTGATCTGGCAACGATTGCGGCGATTCTGACGATTGTTGGGTACTCGATCAACGACACGGTGGTGATCTTTGACCGCCTTCGAGAAAACTTGCGGAAATTTAAGACGACGCCGTTGCAGGAGATCATGAACAAGTCGGTGAACGAGACACTGAGCCGGACGTTGATGACATCGGGCACGACCCTGATTGCGCTGATTGCACTTTTGGTTCTAGGCGGAGACGTCATCCGGGGCTTCGTTTTCGCGATCACCTGGGGCGTGATCGTCGGGACTTATTCTTCGGTCTATATCGCCAAGAACGTCGTGTTGTTTCTTGGCGTAAAGCGCGATTGGTCGAAGCCGGACGGTGGGTCTGGCGGCGGCGGGGCTGGTACGCAATTCGCCAATATAGATGCCTGAAAGCTTCGCGGCGACGCTTGCCACGGAGGGGCTTCTTTTTCTAAGCATCGGCGCGTTTCTGGCGGGCATTGTGCGCGGGTTCACGGGCTTTGGCACTGCGATGGTGTTCATGCCGATAGCCGCGCAGTTTCTGGGGCCGTTTGGGGCGTTGACCACGATGCTGGTCATGGACCTTGTCGCCCCCTTGATGCATGTGCCGCGCGCGATGCGTGATGGTCAGCCAAGCGACGTTTTGCGGCTTGGGGCCGGGGCGGTTTTTGCCGTGCCCATGGGCGTGTTTTTGTTGACTTTGATCGAGCCTGTCACGTTCCGTTGGGGCGTGTCACTGACAGTCTTAGTGCTGTTGGTTTTGTTGGTGGCAGGGGTGCGCTACCGCGGCGTTTTGAGCAAGCGATTGATCTATGTCGCGGGCGGGTTCGGCGGTCTATTGGCGGGGTCTGTCGGGTTGCCGGGGCCTCCGGTGATTATGCTGTATATGGCGTCGACCTTGCCGGTATCGGCGGTGCGGGCGAATTTAACGCTTTATCTGATTGTGGCTGATCTGATCCTTGTTACGGTGCTGTGGTATGGTGGATTTCTGGTGGTCTCGACCCTGGCGCTTGGCGTTTTGATGATTGCGCCCTATCTGGCGGGAAATTGGGCCGGCGCGATAATGTTTCGGCCCGAAGCAGAGCGAATTTATCGGTGGGTGGCCTATGTAATTATCGTATGCGCGGCGATTTCGGGGCTACCGATCTGGGAGTGAGCGAGGGTATCAAATGCGACTGAATGAAGTCACGTTCAACGATGCGGTGCCGGTTGACGGCTATGGCCCGGGGTTTTTTCGCCTTGGCGGAAAGGTGCATGACGCACCCGTAGCGGTGCTGCCAAGCGGCGTCGCGGCATGGGGCGGTTTTGAGGACACATCCGCCTTGGTGGCGGCGGCTTCGGACATTGATTTCCTGCTTGTCGGCACTGGCGCGCATATCGCCCACGTACCTGATGCGTTTCGCGCCGCCCTTGAAGCAGTGGGTATTGGCGTCGAGAATATGGCGACACCGCAGGCCTGTCGGACCTACAATGTATTGCTTGGTGAGGGGCGGCGCGTTGGTGTGGTGCTTTTGGGTATCTGAGGGTTTCTGGCCTCCGGCGGAGGTATTTTCAAAGGGGGAAATGGGGGCTGCGGTCTTGTCCGGCGTGGACATTGGCCGAGGCTTGGGCCATGCCTGTTTGTTATGAATAAGCCGTTGCTGAGAGTATCCGAGGTGGCCTGCGCGCGGGGCGGATTGACCGTGCTGGAGGGCATCTCGTTTGATGTTCATGCGGGAACGGCTTTGATTTTGCGGGGGCCGAACGGGTCGGGAAAGACGACGCTGTTGCGTACGCTTGCGGGATTGCAAACGGCCGTTGCAGGCGAGGTTTCGGTAGCCGATGAGACCATAGCTTATGCGGGACACGCGGATGGGTTGAAGGGCACTTTGACCGTCGCCGAGAACCTGTCGTTTTGGGCGTCTTTGTTCGGGTTCGGTGCGATCACACCAGCTTTGGGAGCCTTTGAGTTGAGCGGATTGTCGGATCGCGCCGCACAATCTTTGTCGGCGGGTCAAAAGCGGCGGCTTGGGTTGGCGCGCATGTTGGTGACGGGGCGGCCGGTTTGGCTGTTGGATGAGCCGACGGTGTCCTTGGATGTGTCGGCGGTTGCGCTGTTCGGGGAGGCTGTGAAGCGGCATCTGGCCGGCGGCGGCGTCGCGGTGATTGCAACGCACATTGATCTTGGAATCGAGGCTGAGGTTCTGGACTTGAGGACTTTCCGGGCGGTTGCGCCACGCGGCGGTGCTTTTGATGAGGCCTTCATATGAAGGGGCTTTTGCAACGCGATCTGAGGTTGGCGATCCGCGCTGGCGGCGGGTTTGGGCTTGCCTTGGCGTTCTTCCTGATCGTTGTGATTCTTGTGCCATTTGGGGTTGGGCCGTCTGCGGATGTGCTGGCACCGATTGCGCCGGGGGTGTTGTGGCTTGGCGCGCTTCTGGCTTGTCTGCTGTCGCTGGATCGGATTTTCGCGACGGATTATGAGGATGGATCGCTTGAGTTTCTTGCGACCGCCCCGGTGCCTTTGGAGGGTGTTGTTGCGGTGAAGGCTTTGGCGCATTGGCTGACAACGGGGCTGCCTTTGACGCTTGCAGCCCCTGTGTTTGGGGTATTTTTGAACCTGCCGTCTGGGGGCTATGGCTGGCTTGTGGCTTCGCTTGCTTTGGGGACCCCGGCGTTAAGCATGATCGGGGCGTTCGGGGCGGCTTTGACTGTCGGGTTGAAGCGGGGCGGGCTTCTACTGTCGCTTTTGGTGTTGCCGCTATACATTCCGACGTTGATATTCGGGGCTGACACGGTGCGACGCGGGGTGGACGGGCTTGAGGCTGGGACGTCGTTAATACTTATGACCGGAATCACGCTTGGGACGCTGGCGTTATTGCCGTTTGCGGGGGCGGCCGCGCTCCGCGTCAATCTGCGTTAGGGCGCTGACGGTGTCGTGTCTTGTGGGTCTTGAACGTCCAGACTAGGTAGGAAATATGTCGTTTTGGGAATACGCAAATCCACGCCGATTTATGGCCTTCACCGACCGGGTGATGGGGCCTGCGTTTGTGTTGGCGGGCATGGCGTTGTCATTTGGATTGGTGTGGGGGTTCTTCTTTACGCCAAACGATTTTCGGCAAGGGTCGACCGTTAAGATTATTTACCTTCATGTGCCGTCGGCGTTCATGGCGATTAACATCTGGGTGATGATGCTGGTCACGTCGCTTGTTTGGCTGATCCGCCGACATCACGTTTCGGCACTCGCGGCAAAGGCCGCGGCGCCTGTCGGGGTGACGATGACGTTGATCGCTTTGATGACAGGCGCGATCTGGGGGCAGCCGATGTGGGGGACGTTTTGGGTGTGGGATCCGCGGCTGACATCGTTCCTGATCCTGTTTCTGTTTTACCTTGGTTATATAGCGCTTTGGTCGGCGATTGATGACCCGGATACGGCTGCGGATTTGACATCTGTGCTTTGTCTGGTGGGGTCTGTTTTTGCGTTTTTGTCGCGATATGCCGTGAACTTCTGGAACCAGGGTTTGCATCAGGGGGCGTCGCTGTCTTTGGATAAAGAAGAGAACATTTCGGATGTGTTCTGGCTTCCGCTTGTTGTCTGTCTCGCCGGTTTTATCTTTTTGTTTCTTGCACTTGTGCTGTTGCGTACGCGGAGCGAAATTCGCAAACGGCGTGTGCATGCCATCACTGTGCGGGAGCGTGCTGCCTGATGCCTGATCTTGGGACATATGCGGTCGAAGTGAGCCTTGCCTATGGGGTGTCGATCGCGCTTTTGGTGGGGGTCGTGGCGTTAAGTGTGGTACAGGCGCGGCGCATTAAGCGGGCGTTGGACGAAGCCGAAGCGCGGCGGAAGAAATGAAGCGCATTCCGCCTTTGGCTCTGTTGCCGCCGGTAATTTTTGCGGGCCTTGCGGGGTTGTTTCTTGGTGGCATGTTTCGCATGGATCCGGATGCGTTGCCGTCGACTTTGGTTGGCCAGCCTGCGCCCGCTGTCGAGGTTACGCCCTTGCCGGGGCTGGTGCCGTTCACCCGGGCCATGCTGGAAGAGCCCGGGCCGAAATTGGTTAATTTCTGGGCCAGCTGGTGCGCGCCGTGCCGTGTGGAGCATCCACAGTTGATGGCGCTTCAGGACGAAGGGCTTGCGATCTACGGCGTAAACTACAAGGACGATGCCGGCAAGGCGCGAGCGTTTCTGGCAGAACTTGGCGACCCTTTTGAAGGGGTTGGCGGCGATGATGCAGGGCGTATGGCGATTGAATGGGGCGTCTACGGTGTGCCCGAGACGTTTGTTCTTGATAGCGATGGCACCGTGTTGCTGCGGTTTGCAGGTCCGGTGACAGATGTGATTTTGGAAAAGCGAATTCGTCCGGCGCTTGCTCAGGCAGCCGAGTAATCTTCGTTAACACGAAACGTCGCGTCGATTTAGGAACCGAACAGCCAGATAGCCATAAGGACCAAAAGCGCGGCTCCTTCCATTGGCGGTACTGATGCTGGAAATGCCC
>NZ_JBVCWP010000086.1:0-13891 GCF_057460485.1 Boseongicola sp. | reverse complement strand
CGAGCCACGAAGGTACGATGGTTGCAGAGTTGATCGCGGGCAAAAACAAAGTCCATCCGGTTAAGCCAGAATCGATTGCAGGGTGTACTTATTGTCATCCGCAGGTGGCCTCGGTTGGGTACACCGAAGCGAAAGCGAAAGAGCTTGGGTATAAAATCAAAGTTGGTCGTTTCCCTTTCATCGGCAATGGCAAGGCGATCGCTTTGGGCGAAACCGAGGGCATGGTTAAGACTGTGTTTGACGAGAAAACCGGAGAGCTTCTTGGTGCACATATGATCGGCGCGGAAGTGACCGAATTGATCCAAGGTTATGTTGTGGGGCGTCAGTTGGAGACGACTGAAGAAGATTTGATGAATACAGTCTTCCCGCATCCAACATTGTCAGAGATGATGCATGAAAGTGTGCTTGATGCTTATGATCGCGTCATTCACATTTGATCGCCACGACACGTAACGCGTTGATATGCCGGCTCCTACTTGGGGCCGGCATTTTGCTTTATCTTGGCGCGTTTGCGATCACGATCATTGGGTCGCAAGGGTTGTTCAACGTTGCTCCTGACGGGATGGCAGTGGTTTGGCCATTATTTCTTGGTTTGCCGTGGAGCATTTACCTGTCGGTTCTGACGACCTTTGGGGGGCAGTTTTAATCGGTCAGATCGGAGCAGCACTGGTCCTACTTTTGGACCTAAATATCTTGTGGCGTTTGTGTCGGAGGCCGCGGGATAACGCTTGACGCTTCGGGCGAGTCTGCGACAAGCGTCTCCATGCGAACAGACTGGCGCTTGATCGGACTTCTCTTTCTTACGGGGCTGTTTGCCGCCGCGCAGTTCGCAAAAATTTCTTTGACATTGGTTGATTTGGGACGCATCTACCCGGGCGCGGCTTTGCCGTTTGCGGTGTCGGCGCTTTCCGTTGCGGGCATCCTTTTTGGTGTCGCTGCGGGCATGATCGTTGCACAATTTGGGGCGCGTCGCGTTTTGTTGGTCGCACTTGCAAGTGCATCGGTGATTTCGCTCTCTCAATCAGTTTTACCGTCTTTTCAAATATTTATGGGTTTGCGAATTGTCGAAGGGTTCAGCCATCTGGCCATTGTCGTCGCAGCTCCGACGTTGATGGCAGCGGTTTCGACGCCTCGTGATGTATCCGTGGCCATGGGGCTTTGGGGGACGTTCTTTGGCGTAGGCTTTGCAGGCGCCGCGGCCGTGATCCCGCTTTTAGCGGGCCCATCACAGTCATATATCGTACACGGAGCGTTCGGGCTGGTATTGATGGGTGCCCTTTGGCCGTTGTCACCGCGCGGTCTGGCGCGGGGCGTTTGGGAGGGAAACGTTCTGGCGCGCCACGTCGCGATTTACGGATCGCCAAGGATGGTTGCGCCCGCGCTTGGGTTCTTATGGCACACAATTATGTTCCTAGGATTGCTCACATTTTTACCTAAAGTTTTGGGGGCATGGACGGGGCCGGTCCTACCTTTGGTCGCGTTGATTGGCACCTTTGGAGCAGGATGGCTGGCACGTTGGTATGCACCGAAGTCGATCCTTCTGATGGGGTTTTCGCTGACATCTGTCGGGTTCTTAATGGTATTGATCGCCCCCGAACCTGCGCGGATTTGGATCGTCATGGCGCTTTTCGTGATCGTTGGTCTTGTTCCCGGGGCGTCGTTTGCCAACGTTCCGGCGCTGAATAAGGACCCGGCGGATCAAGCGCGCGCAAACGGCGCGATTGCCCAACTTGGCAACATCGGAACGGCCGCCTCTACGCCTCTTTTTGCCGCCGTATTGATGTTTGGATTTAATGGACTTGCGGTGGCGGCAATTGTCATTTCGGCCGTTGGATGCGGGTTGGTTTGGCTTATCCACAGAAAGATCGAGAAATCCGCGTGACGGACGGCTGATGTTCTTGTATTGTTCCGTTTACGCCATTGAGATTTGCGGACGGGCCGCTATCTCTCTGTTCAATGGCGAGAGGTGACGTGATGGCCGACTTGAAGAACATCGAAGTGCGCGGTGCGCGCGAGCACAATCTGAAAAATATCGATGTGGATATCCCACGCGATAAGCTTGTGGTGATCACAGGGCTATCGGGATCGGGAAAGTCTTCATTGGCTTTCGATACGATCTACGCTGAAGGGCAGCGCCGGTATGTCGAAAGCCTTTCGGCTTATGCGCGACAGTTCCTCGATATGATGCAAAAGCCCGACGTTGATCATATCTCAGGGCTTTCTCCGGCCATTTCGATTGAACAGAAGACGACATCGAAGAATCCCCGTTCCACGGTCGGTACCGTCACGGAGATCTATGACTATATGCGCCTTTTATTTGCGCGTGCGGGTACTCCTTTTTCGCCTGCAACCGGTTTGCCGATTGAGGCACAGCAGGTTCAGGACATGGTCGACCGCGTTATGACGATGGAGGAAGGGACGCGGGCGTTTTTGCTGGCCCCCATCGTACGCGATCGCAAGGGGGAGTATCGCAAAGAATTCTTAGAACTTCGTAAACACGGCTTTCAACGCGTAAAAGTTGACGGACAATTCTACGAACTGGACGAACCACCGACGCTTGATAAGAAGTTCCGCCACGATATTGATGTGGTTGTTGACCGTCTTGTTGTGCGCGAGGGGTTGGAAACACGGCTGGCCGATTCGTTCCGCACAGCACTTGATCTGGCAGATGGTATCGCAATTCTAGAGACGGCCGTCGGCGATGAAGAAGAGCCCGAGCGGTTTACCTTTTCTGAAAACTTTGCCTGCCCGGTCAGTGGCTTCACAATCCCCGAGATCGAACCGCGACTGTTTTCGTTCAATGCGCCATTTGGGGCCTGTCAATCATGTGACGGCCTTGGTGTAGAGCTGTTTTTCGACGAACGGCTAGTGGTCCCTGACCAGAATCTAAAAATCTATGATGGGGCGCTTGCGCCTTGGCGCAAAGGAAAGTCTCCGTACTTTTTGCAGACAATTGAATCAATTGCGAAGCATTTCGAATTCGACAAGAACACCAAATGGAAAGATTTGCCTGAGAAAGTGCAGCAGGTTTTCCTGTATGGCTCGGGCAAGGAGGAGATAAAGTTCCGTTACGACGAAGGCGGGCGCGTGTATCAGGTGTTGCGGCCGTTTGAAGGCGTCATTCCGAATATGGAAAGACGTTACCGAGAGACTGATTCGAATTGGATTCGTGAGGAGTTTGAGCGCTTTCAGAACAATCGCTCGTGCGGAGCCTGCGGTGGCTTTCGACTGCGCCCCGAGGCTTTGGCGGTCAAGATCGGCGGACTGCATGTGGGTGAGATCGTGCGGATGTCGATCCGCGAGGCGCTCGCCTGGATAGAGGCCGCGCCGGAAACGATGAGCGCGCAGAAAAACGAGATTGCGCGTGCGATTTTGAAGGAGATCAGGGAACGGCTTGGGTTCCTCAACAACGTCGGCTTGGAGTATCTGACATTGGCGCGAAATGCCGGGACTCTGTCGGGTGGCGAAAGTCAGCGGATACGCCTTGCCAGTCAGATCGGGTCGGGATTAACCGGCGTGCTTTATGTGCTCGACGAGCCCTCGATTGGTCTGCATCAGCGAGACAACGACCGGTTGCTTTTGACGCTGAAAAACTTGCGTGACCAAGGCAATACAGTGATCGTAGTTGAGCATGATGAGGAAGCGATCCGCGAGGCGGATTACGTTTTTGATATCGGTCCGGGCGCCGGAGTGCATGGCGGTGAGGTGGTTGCGCACGGTACGCCCGCGAAGATCATCGCCAATAAGAAGAGTGTGACTGGCGACTACTTGTCAGGACGGCGGAAAATTCCAGTGCCAAATGAGCGGCGCAAAGGAAACAATAAAACGCTGAAAGTAGTGAAGGCGACCGGCAACAATCTTAAGGACATTACCGCGGAATTCCCGCTTGGAAAGTTCGTTTGTGTGACAGGGGTTTCGGGAGGCGGAAAGTCAACTTTGACGATTGAGACTTTGTTCAAGACGGCGTCGATGCGGCTGAATGGCGCGCGACAGACGCCGGCACCTTGCGAGACGATTAAGGGCTTGGAACATCTCGATAAAGTCATCGATATTGACCAGCGCCCCATTGGGCGCACACCGCGCTCGAACCCCGCGACATATACTGGTGCGTTCACACCAATTCGCGACTGGTTTGCTGGACTGCCGGAATCGAAGACGCGTGGATACAAGCCTGGGCGGTTCTCGTTCAACGTGAAGGGCGGACGCTGTGAGGCCTGTCAGGGCGACGGGGTGATCAAGATCGAGATGCACTTCTTGCCGGATGTGTATGTAACCTGTGAAACCTGCAAGGGCGCGAGGTACAATCGCGAGACCTTGGAAATCCGGTTTAAGGGCAAGTCGATTGCCGATGTTTTGGACATGACGGTTGAAGACGCGCAAACCTTTTTCAGGGCGGTGCCATCGATTCGAGAGAAAATGGACGCGCTTATGCGAGTTGGGCTTGGGTATATCAAGGTTGGACAGCAGGCAACGACCCTGTCGGGTGGTGAAGCGCAGAGGGTGAAGCTATCAAAGGAGCTGTCGAAGCGCTCGACCGGCCGAACGCTTTATATTTTGGATGAGCCGACGACGGGTCTGCATTTTGAAGACGTGCGTAAGCTCCTGGAAGTGCTTCATGAATTGGTGGATCAGGGAAATTCCGTCGTGGTGATTGAGCACAATCTGGATGTGATCAAGACGGCGGATTGGATCATTGATATTGGGCCGGAAGGCGGCGATGGCGGCGGTGAGATTGTCGCTGTTGGCACGCCTGAGACGGTAGCATTGGAAGCGCGATCGCATACCGGGCACTATCTGGCGGGGATGTTGGGTGTCGCGCGCGTGGCTGCGGAGTGATGGCGCGACGCATTGCGGCGTGTTTGGAAGTTCTCGCAGATTGACGGGAGGAAATTGACTAATGGGCTGGATTGCTTAGCCTAGAATTAGGTCCGCGATGCGGATGAGATCTATTACTTCTTTTGTATGGCGGTCGACTTTTATTAGACTTCCGCCAATCCGGACGTAGTCGGACGACGAACTGCGGGGCAGGCGATAGCGATCATCGCCACGGCGCAATACGGTTCCGTTATTCGTGTCGACGACAACGTATTCGCGGCCTTCGAAGATGACGCGGTCTCCTTCGCGCAGCACGATGTAGTCTGCGTCCTCAATCCGGTCGCCGATGTCGTAGCCGCGATCTTCGGCTGTGACGCCTTTTTTGGCGAGACCAGGTGGCACACAGGCGGGTGCTTTCTTTGCGAGGCCGGGTGGGCAGTTCTTCGCGCCTTTTCCGGCGGCAATCAGATCAGTTGGTGCTGCGAGAAGGGCCAGTGCGGTCAGGGCAAGGATGGCGATGTGCTTCATTGTGCGTCTCCGGGCTTTCCAAATAGCTATCAAGTGGTTTGGGCGGAAATATGGCAGAGGGTCAGGCGTCGAGTTCGAGCCAAACCGGTACGTGATCTGATGGTTTTTCACGGCCCCGGACGGCGTTTTCAATCCAGCATTCTTTAAGCAGATCAGCGGCTTGTGGCGTCAGGAGGTGGTGGTCGATGCGAATGCCATCGTTGCGGTTCCACGCGCCTGCCTGATAGTCCCAAAAGGAGTAGTGACCTGGGCCTTGGGTGCGCGTACGAAAGGCCTCGGTGAAGCCGAGATTGAGGATTTCACGGTAGGCCGCACGGGTTTCGGGGCGGGCCAGGGCGTCGGTTTGCCAGACTTGCGGGTTGGCGGCGTCTTCATCTTGCGGAATGACGTTGTAGTCGCCACACATAACGCCAGGTTCTTCTGTGTTTAGAAGGGCTTGCGCGCGGGTCTTCAGGCGCTTCATCCAGGCGAGTTTGTAGTCATATTTCGGGCCAGGGTTTGGATTGCCGTTGGGTAGGTAGAGACCACAGACGCGAACTGGTTTCTTGTCGCCAACGACAGTTGCTTCGATCCAGCGGGCTTGTTCGTCTGTGTCGTCGCCAGGTAGGCCCCTTTGGACGTCTTCTAGGGGCAAGCGAGATAGAATTGCCACGCCATTGAATGATTTTTGCCCATGTGTTTCAACAGTATAGCCCATGTCTTCGAAATATTCGCGAGGGAAGTTCTCGTCGATGGATTTAATTTCCTGCAGGAAAACGACGTCTGGTTTCTGGTCGTTCAACCAGTCCGTCAAAGCGCTGATGCGGGCCTTGATGCCGTTGATATTGAAGGTCGCTATGCGCATGGAATGTCCCCCGGTTGAGTAGGTTTTGGGCCATGTTCGAGGGGCGTTCAAGGGACTATCGGTAATCCTTCGGTACAACGTCGGTGCGGGCGTTCGGGCGGTTTGATGTCTCTTAAGACATTCTGGACCTCCGTTGGAGGCATTTTTTAAAGGGTGAAGCTTTGAGGGAGTGGCGCGCCGGGCTCTGAGGGAAAACAAAGAGGTCCGGCGCGCCTGAGGGAAAAGGTTCAAGCTTTGGTTTCGCAAGGGCGGTGGTTCAGGCCGTTGATCCCAATTGAGAAACAATATGCATTATTACTGGCCATTAATCACGGCAAGAATGGGGCAGGTTTGAGGTGATTTCAGGTGCAGGCCCCGCCGACAGGTGAAGAACGGGCGGGCGGGGCTTGGCTGGAGTTCGAAAAGTTAAGGCTTATGCCCTGGGCGAGGCTTCAGCGTCAGCGGTCGCATCCGCGGGAAATGCCTCGATCCTGAGGCCGGGGATGAACATGCCTTCGATGTCGGCGGCTTTTCTGAGCCAAGCGTGATCGGCCACAAGCGCGACTTTGCCAATTTCAGAAATGCTTGCGAAGAGACGTGGCAGGTAGCCAAGCTCTACGGCGATGGCTTGCAGCGCCGGGAATTCAACTTGCCGATTTTGTAGAGGAAGTCGCTTTTGTCGGCAGCTTCAACAATGGCGAGGGAGACCATCCTTCATTTCGATCTCGCCGACTTTGCGGCTGATATTGAGGCGAACAAAGCCGCCTGCGTGATGAGTTATCTTAAACATGGGCCTTTCTTTCTATCAGAAGTCAGGCTCCGGGAGTGGGCTTCACATCGAAAAGCTGACGCCACAGCCACAACTGGACGAGGCATTTGGGTTTTCGATGGTGAAGCGGGCGCCGATCAGTTCTTCGGAGAAATCAATCACAGCATTGGAGAGAAACGGCAGGGACACTTCGTCGACCACGACTTTTTGGCCGACGCCTTCGAGGATGAGGTCCCCGTCGGCGGGCTCGTCTAGGTCGATGTTGTATTGAAAGCCCGAGCAGCCGCCACCTTCGACGGCAATGCGCAAGGCTTTGGGAGCTTTGTCGTTGTTATTAATCTCGGCGAGGCGCTCAAAGGCACGGGGCGTCACGCGGGGCGGAATATTGAGGTCCATAGGTTTGTCTCGGTTTCTTCCTGAGTTCATATGTGAATATAAGGGGTTTAACAGAGGCGAACAAGACGCAGGCAGAATATGCGAGCGCCATATGCATCAAACCCCGAGGACAGTCGGGGTCGGCTCTTTGGTGAAGAAGAGAGTACTTTCCGGTCGTGTTTCCAGCGTGACCGGGACCGGATCATCCATGCCAGCGCGTTTCGGCGGCTTAAACACAAAACCCAGGTGTTCATCGAGCACGAGGGGGACTATTTCCGCACGCGCCTTACCCATTCGATCGAAGTGGCGCAAGTGGCGCGCACGATTGCCGGCGCTTTGGGGTTAAACGAAGAGCTTACCGAAGCGGTCGCTTTGGCCCATGATCTGGGCCACACGCCATTTGGGCATACCGGCGAGGATGCTTTGGGCGTGTTGATGGCGCCGTATGGTGGGTTTGATCACAACGCGCAGGCTATTCGGATCGTCACGCATCTTGAGCGGCATTATGCGGATTTTGACGGATTGAACCTTACGTGGGAGACGCTTGAGGGGATTGCCAAGCACAACGGGCCGGTTTTGGGCGATGTGCCTTGGGCTTTGGCGGCATGTCAGGCCGAGGTTGATCTTGAACTGGGCACCTATGCGAGTGCCGAGGCGCAGGTGGCGGCAATTTCGGATGATGTTGCGTATAACCATCATGATTTGCACGACGGTTTGCGCGCAGAGTTGTTTTCGACCGATGAGCTTGCAGAGTTACCGATTTTGGCTGGGTGCTTTGAGCGCGTGGATAGTTTGTATCCTAGTTTGAACTATTACCGGCGGCGACACGAGGCTTTGCGGAGGTTTTTCGGAGTTTTGGTCGAAGATGTGATTGCGGTAGCGCGTCAGTCTTTATTGGAAATTGGGCCGAGATCAGCGGATGACATTCGCCGGGCGGGATTTCAGATTATTCGGTTTTCGCCTGAGGTTTTCGCTGACCTGAAGGTGATCCGGCAGTTTCTTTTCGAGCGAATGTACCGCGCGCCGACCGTGGTCGAGATGCGGCGCGAGGTGACCAAGGTTGTGGAAGAGCTGTTTCCGTTCTTTATGGAGAATCCCGACCAGCTTCCAAAGCAGTGGAGGAAGGACGTTGAGCAGGCGTCGGGGGAAGTTGAGTTGGCGCGTCTTGTGTCCGACTATATCGCGGGCATGACGGACCGGTTTGCAATCCAATGTCATGAGAAGTTCGTTGACAGCGCTTAGCAACGGTTCCTTAAGGTTGCTTGGCTAGGCCGCGTGGCGTTATTTGAGGACGCGCTGACATGTGCAAGCCCGAACAAATTATTCCGACATGGGTTGAACATCACGGATTTCAAATCCCGCGCCATCTTGCGTGGCGCACCGGGCGGATTGACCGGTTTCGCGAGGTATCTGACGAGCACTTCGCAAACGGCGCCTCAGTTTCGGTTTGTGGATTTTGATGTGGCGGACAGGCAGCACAATCCGGGCGGAGGGTATCGATACGTATGAATTCCTCTTTGACGATCGCTTGCAGGACCTGACTTTCCTCTATTCGGTGTTTACCCACATGTTTTCGGGCGATGCGGCACGGTATTTGTCAGAGTTCTCGCCTGTGATGCGGCCCGGCGGCTGTGTCCTGGCGTCAATGTTCATCATGGATCGGGGGCTTATTCCGTATTTGCAATCCAATGGCGGCGAAGGGCGTTGTGCGCTGACATTCCCGCATGAGGTGGAAGAGGGGGTATTCCACGATGATGCCAATTTGGTTTCGGGGCCGACAGCATATTCGCTTGATCGGATTGTGGCCATGGTTAGGTCTGCGAGTCTGATTCCGTAGCGGTTTGTGCGTGGCCGTTGGCGCAAAGACGGCGAGTTCGATGTAAACGTGCATGATCTCGTGATCTTGCGCAAACCTGCGTTTTAGCGCGCGTGGGTCACAGTTTGAGACGCAGGAAAACGAGGTACGGCGCAAATTCTTCGGGATTGGTATTTTCGGGGTAGCGGTCGATGTAGTCGAACCCATGCTTTTCGTAAATCGCAAGCATGGCGCGGTTGCCTTTGATTGTATCGGCATAAAGCCATTTTAGGCCCATGCGACGAGCCTCGGCGATGCGGTCTTCAAAAAGGGTGCGCCCAAGGCCGGTGCCACGAGCCGCGTCGCGCACGAACATGCGCTTCATTTCAGCCGCATCATCCCGAATGCGTTTGAGACTTCCGCAGCCCAGTAGGGTGTTGGAAACATCGTAGGCCAAAAGAAACCGGTGGTGCGGTGGCAAAAGAGTGCCTGGGTCGTTGAGCGTGTCGTCGGCCATATCACCGGCATCAAGTTCTGGGCCGCCAAGAGCCTCAAAACGGGGCAATATATCAGTATAATAGTCGAAAAGCAGTTTGCGAACGGCGGCGCGGTCGTGGATGGTTTCGACAAATTCTAATCTGTGTGTCATGGATGGAAGGTGTAGCCGTCGGAAGTCGGTGTCAATCAGCGTGCTGGCGTTGACGCGGGTCCTGACGGTGGTAAACCGCTCGCAACTTCCCAAGGGCATTAACAATGAACATTTTCGCTGAAATTCGCACATCTTTGATCGAAACACTGGATGCTATGGTGGCCGACGGAGAGCTTCCTTCAGGGCTGTCGTGGGGCAATGTGGCGGTGGAGCCTCCGCGCGATGCAGCGCACGGCGATATGGCGACGAACGCGGCGATGGTTTTGGCCAAGGGCGCTGGAAAAACGCCGCGGGTGATCGCCGACAGCTTGGCGAAGCGACTAACGTCTGATCCGCGAATTGCGGTGGTCGAAATTGCCGGGCCGGGGTTCTTGAATCTGCGGCTGCATCCGGATGTCTGGCATGACGTGGTCGCAGAGGCGATTGATTCTGGAACGACCTTTGGGCATTCCGGCATGGGTGCGGGCGTTAAGATTAACGTGGAATATGTGTCGGCGAACCCCACGGGGCCTTTGCATGTGGGTCACACACGGGGCGCGGTGTTTGGGGATGCACTGGCGTCTTTGCTGGCGTTTGCAGGCTATGACGTGACGCGGGAATACTACATAAATGACGGCGGCGCACAGGTGGATGTGCTGGCACGATCGGCGTTTGAGCGGTACCGCGAAGCGCATGGGCTTTCGCCTGAAATTGCCGAAGGCTTGTATCCGGGCGATTATCTGGTGCCGGTCGGCGAGGCGTTGAAGGCCAAATTTGGGGATCAGTTTCTGGATAAATCGGAGGATGTTTGGCTGGCGCCAGTTCGGGAATTTGCCACTGAGGCGATGATGGAATTGATCCGAGCAGATTTGGCGTCGCTTGGTGTTAAGATGGATCACTTCTTTAGCGCAAAGTCGCTTTATGGCTCGGGGATGATTGAAAAGGCGATTGCTGATCTGGATGGTAAGGGGCTGATCTACAAAGGTACTTTGGAGCCGCCCAAGGGCAAAATGCCTGAGGACTGGGAGCCGCGCGAGCAGACGTTGTTCCGTTCAACGGCGCATGGCGATGACGTTGACCGCCCGATTATGAAGTCGGACGGTGCCTGGACCTATTTTGCACCAGACATTGCATATCACTGGGACAAGATTGATCGTGGCTTTGACGAGTTGATCGACGTCTTTGGCGCCGATCACGGTGGCTATGTGAAGCGGATGAATGCGGCTGTATCCGCGCTTTCGGATGGTCGCGTTCCGTTGGATGTGAAGCTGACGCAGCTTGTTAAGCTTTATAAAGACGGTGAGCCGTTCAAGATGTCTAAACGCGCCGGAACGTTCGTGACATTGCGCGATGTGGTCGAACAGGTCGGGCCGGATGTGGCGCGGTTTGTGATGCTCACTCGGAAGAATGACGCGCCGCTTGATTTTGATTTCGCCAAGGCCATTGAGCAGTCAAAAGACAACCCGGTTTTCTATGTGCAATACGCGCATGCGCGGATCCGGTCTGTAATGCGCAAGGCGGAAGAAATGGGGCTTGAGTTTTCTGACAACACCAAGTTGGAAGACGAGGCCGAATTTCGGGTGGCGCAGAAAATTGCAGAGTGGCCACGACTGGTCGAGATCGCCGCGCGCAATCACGAGCCGCATCGGGTGGCCTTTTACCTCTATGAACTCTCGCAGGAATTCCACGCTTTGTGGAACCGCGGCAATGACAAGCCTCAGCTACGGTTCCTTCATGAAGGCGATAGTGCTGCGACAGCGGCGAAAATCGCCCTACCTCGCGCCGTAGCCGTTGTTATTTCAACAGGATTGGGTATTCTGGGTGTGACTCCGGTCGAAGAGATGCGCTGACAAACGCGTTTCGGATCAGAAAAAAAGCGTGTGTCGCCTTCCAGCCAATGGCAAGAGGCACATCAACTGAACCGAAAACGTTAATAACAAAGCGTGCCACGGCCAAAGTCGAGAGCAGTTCAAGCACGTCGGACCAACCGGCGGCTATAGTGAGGCAAAGATAATGGCGGCTATCAATTTCAATGATATGGGCGACCGTGATGACGGTTCGCTGGCGACGGCAATAAATTGGGCGGGTGCTTTCCTGTCGGTTTTGTTGATTGCAGGTCTTGCGACCTGGGGCTGGAAGCTTTGGCAACGCGATGTCACTGGCATTCCGGTCGTGCGTGCCTTGGAGGGTCCGATGCGGATCACTCCGGCGGATCCCGGTGGTTTGGCGAACAACTATCAGGGGCTTGCGGTGAACCGCATTGCAGAAGAGCGCGCGACTGAACTGACGGATCGGGTCGTTTTGGCTCCGGCACCGGCAACGCTTAACGAAGATGAAGATTTGGCGATGGTCGATCTGGCGCCGATGGTGGAACTTGAGGCTTTATCTGTGATGGAAGACGCGCCTGCCTCAGAATTGAGCGAGACGGTTTCGAACGGAAATGGTGTTGCAATTGTTGCGCTTGAAAACACGCCGTCTGCAACGGATATGGCTGTGGCCGCTGCTTTGGCGGACGTCGGGGCATTGGTTGCAGCGCAGCCTGTAAGCCTTGTTTTAGCGGGGCCGGGTGTGCCGGCAGCGACGCCGCGACCTTTGGTGCGTCCAGAAGGACGACGGGTGGCGTCCCTTCCGGTTACCAACGATGTGACAGAGGCAATTGACCCAGGTTCGATCCCGCTGGGCACGCGGTTGGTGCAGCTTGGTGCCTATGGTAGCGAAGACGTGGCACGCGCCGAGTGGGCCAATGCGATTGCGAATTTCGGCGACTATATGGTTGGCAAGGAGCGCATCGTGCAGCAGGCGGAAACGGGGGGCCGGATATTCTGGCGGCTTCGCGCACTTGGGTTTGCGGACCTGTCTGAAGCGCGCCGGTTCTGTGCTGTGTTGGTTTCTGATGGGGCGAATTGTATCCCCGTCGTGCAGGAATAACGTGCGCCGGGGCGCGTTTACTTTCGCGCCCCTTGGGCCTGTTCTGACCCCCTATGAGGCAGCTCTTTTTCGCGAGGGTGACCCTTGGGGGTTCATCATTTTTCAACGCAACTGTGAGAACCCGGAGCAACTTCGTCGTCTCACGGGCGATTTGCGCATGGCTGTTGGCTGGCACGCGCCGGTTCTTATTGATCAGGAGGGCGGGCGTGTTCAGAGAATGCGTGCGCCACACTGGAGCGAGTGGATGCCTCCTCTGGATCAAGTTGAGGCGTTTGAGGATCGGGGTAAGGCCGCGCGCGCAATGTATCTGCGTGGTGTCTTGATTGGCGTCGAATTGGTCGCGCATGGGGTCGATGTGAATTGTGCGCCCTCGTGCGATATTGCCTATGCGGACACCCATCCGTTTTTACGCAACCGCTGTTACGGGACAGACGCCGAGACGGTAACTTCGATGGCGCGGGCTTGCGGCGAAGGGCACATGGATGCGGGGTGTCTGACGGTTTTGAAGCATGCGCCGGGGCATGGGCGCGCGGTCGTCGACAGCCACAAGAATTTACCTAGGATTGATGTGGATTTGGCCGAGCTTGAGGAGACGGATTTCGCGCCGTTTCGCGCATTGGCGGATTTCGGGATGGCGATGACGGCGCATATTGTCGTGCCCCAGATCGACCCGAACGTGCCGGTTACGCAGTCGCCGGCCGGGGTTGCGTATTTGCGCGACCGACTTGGGCTTACCGGGCTTTTGATGAGCGATGATATCTCGATGAACGCCTTGGCGGGCGATGTCGTAACCAGAGGCGAGGCGGCGCTGGCGGCCGGGTGTGATCTGGTGCTGCATTGCAATGGGGATGCGCGTGAGATGGGATCGATTGCGCAGAGCTTAGGCAAGATGAGCCTAGAGGCGGCAAAACGCGCAGATGTAGCGTTAGCGGCGCGCCGAACCACAAGGGATATTGACATTGTCGCCCTTGAGGCTGAGTTTGATGCCCTGATCCAAGGAGCTTGAGATGCCGGATGGTGACGCCGATTTTGATGATGTAGAAGCCCGCCTTGCTGCGGAAGCCCTGATCGTTGACGTCGACGGGTATGAGGGGCCTTTGGACCTTTTGTTGACGCTAAGTCGGACACAAAAAGTCGACCTTCGAAAAATCTCTGTGCTGGCGCTGGCTGAGCAATATCTGGCGTTCATTTATCAAGCCAAGTCGCTTCGGATTGAATTGGCGGCGGATT
>NZ_JBVCWP010000085.1:0-13941 GCF_057460485.1 Boseongicola sp. | reverse complement strand
TGCTTGGCATAGCGCTCGATCGTGTAGGTGGCGCCGATCCCTTCCGGCCCCCACCAGATCATGTCGTCGTGCCACGTCCGCGCCAGTTCTTCCTCAAGCGGTATTCCCAAACCCCAGGTACCAAGATCGCCGATCATCGCGTTTATTGCTGCCAAAGTAGCCTCGCCTTCCGCCGCGGGTGCGTCGTCAAACAACAACCCGTCATGTGAAATCGGTCCGGGTTGAACCAGATGCTGCGCCGTTGCAGGAGGGAAAGGTGACTGCCCGGCTTGGGTCATCAAATGCGGCATGTCGCAGAAAAACGCCGTCTCAACGATGCGACCATCTTCAACCCGGTTGAACTCGGCATAGCGCAAAAATGCCATTTTGCGCGTCGGCTTGATGCCCAGCCAAGGCGCATCAAACAGCCCCATCAAGTGGCCCATCGACACTACCCAGACCCCCTTGAAACCGTCCATTTCGTTCAGTCCGGCAAAGAATATATCCTGCCGCCGCTGCACCTGCGAAAACGCCGCCAAAAACGGCTCCCAGAACGTATCGGCCACTGCCGCCGCCCCGGTTTGCGCATTAAACGGATGAACGCCCCGCCAATCCCACGCTTCGGCCACGCGCGCGGCGAGGACACTGCCAACATCTTCTGACGTCGCCCCAGACAACGCCTCATACTGCGCTAGCACAACGGCCTTCTCGGCCTGAAATCCGGACATGTTCTGACTTAACCTTTAACTGCACCCGCTGTCAGACCACTGACGATCTGGCGCTGGAAGAACAAGATCAGTACAAACAAAGGCGCCGTCGCAGATACAACCGCAGCCACCGCAAACATCACATTGCCTTCCTCAAACGTCGACCCAAGGAAGCTTGCAATCTTGGGCACCATCGTCTGATTTTCCTGGCTCAACAGCATCGCCGTCACCGCAAAGTCGTTGTAGGCAAGAAGGAAACTGAACAGCCCCGTCGTAATCACTCCCGGCCACATCACCGGAATGATCACGTAGCGAAACGCCTGAAACCGCGTGCAGCCGTCAACCATGGCGCTTTCGTCAAGGTCTTTCGGGATATTGAGGAAAAACGAATGTAGCATCCACAGTGTGAACGGCTGATTGATCGCCACCAGGACGATGATCGACGTCGGCAGATGCCCCCAGACGTTCCATTCAAAGAACGGCAGCAGATACCCTGATACAAGCGTGATATGCGGCATGGCCCGAAACACCAGCGCAATCATCAACAACCAGAACGCATACCGAAACCCGGACCGCGCAAGGGCATAACCACCTAGCGTGCCGAAGGTTAGCGAGATGATCACCGTGAAGAACACGACCGTAAACGTGTTCAAGGTCGCACGCCAAAATTCCTGATCGATCCACGCGCCGGAATAAGCCTGATTTGTAAACGCATCGCCCGTTTCAATGATGGTGCGGGTGCCCCAAAGCGCGTTCGTCCAGTCGGCTTTCGAGAAGAAATCTCCCTGCACCTTGAATGACCCCCAAAGGGTCCACAGGAACGGGAAAGACGCCACAACAACCCAAAGAATCACGAAGCTCGTCGCAAGAACCGCCAGCGCCGGAGACCGTTTTTGTGCAAGGGATGCCATGGATCAGGCCCCCTTCCGGTTAAAGTCGCGCCATGTGCGGATCAGCACCGGCGTCAACAGGATCGACACTCCGATGATCGTCAGCATCGATGTCGCCGCGGCTGAGTTGAACCGCGCAATGTCACCACGCAGATCGGCGAATATGATGTAGCTAAGAGATGTCGCATTCGCCGAAGCCGAAAAGCCAACGATGGGTTCAAACACCCGGAAATTGTCCATCAGCTGAATAAGCGTGATGAACACGACCAGCGGCATCAGATGCGGCACCACCACGTAACGCACACGCTCCCAACGACTGGCCCCGTCGACCATCGCGGCCTCCAGCGTGTCCTCGGGCACGGTCTGCAACCCGGCATAAAAGACGACGAAGGCAAACGGTGCCGAACTCCAGACACCATAAACGATCAGTGTGATCCACGTCAGCGTCGAGGAGGCTTTCAATGACAATTTCGGGTCGTCAAACAATACCTGCAAGGTCTTCCCGATTACCCCTTCTGCGTCGATCATCCAAAACAGGATAAGCGATCCAATCAGCGGGGTGATGATCATCGGCAGAAGCGACACGAAGATCGTCGGTCCCTTCAGCATCTTCGGCAACCCGTTCACGCCCAAAGCTATCGCCAGCCCCAAAAGGATAATCAGCGGCGTGCAAACAAAGGTATAGGTCAGCGTGAAGACCAAAGCTCGATAGAACGGCAGGTTCATGACCTCGGACATAAAGCCGCCGAAACTGTCTCGGCTGGCCCATGCTTCGCTTATCTCAGCGGCCGCCAAATGGCCGCGATCAAAATAAGTTCCAAGCCCGTTAAAGCGTCCAAGTGGCTCCGCGTCGCGGATCGCCGCTGACGCCTCAGCGTCGACCACGGTCTCGTTCTCGCATCCGAAGGGGCCGCAGTTTTCGACCTCGATCAGGACTTGTTCATGTTCGATGTAAAGGGACTGAAACGCGACCGACACAATCGGCAGGGCGATGAACAAAAACATCGCAGCCAGTGACGGTAAAATGAACCAAAAGAATGTTCTATGCGGCATCTGACAGCCCCCAAGGGTCCAGTGGGGCCGGGGCGAAAAATTCCGCCCCGGCATTTAGGTTTTACTGGAGAAAGCCCTGTTCCTTTGCAGCGGCCGTATACGCCGCTTCGACGTCAGACAGCGCTTGTTCGGCGCTTTCATTGCCCTGCAGGAAGTCCGACAGTTCATCGCCCAGTGCCGAATGCAACAGACCCATGAATGGGATCATCGGATAGGGGCGCGCGCCGCCGCTTGCCGTCGCAAACACACCCGCAGCCGCCGGACCGGGGGTAAATCCGTCTGCAAGCCAAACCGCTTCGTCGTTGTTTGCCGCAACGACCTCAGGGCGCATGCCGTTCACCATGGCCACAAAGGTCGCCTCGGCGTCCTCGTCGCTGATGTTGGTCGCGATTGTGAAGCCGTCCCACCAAAGCGTCGAGGCAGGTGTTTCGCCGCCGCCAACCGTTGGCGCCGACACCAGAATCGTATTCGAGACAATCGCTTCGTTTGACCCTTCATCGTCCAGCATGCCTGTTGCGCGTGATCCCCAAAGCTGACCGATGGCAACGTCGCCTGCTTCCCAAAGCGCCTGTGTGGCGTTGGAATCAAACGTCAGGAAATCAGGGTTCGACAAATCAGCCAACGCCTTCAATGTGTTAAGCGCAAGAACGCCGCTTTCGTTGTTGATCGCAGGCTCGGCCGTTCCGGGCTTAAAGAAGTCCGCACCCGTACCGATGTACATGTTCACGAACTCTTCACCAAGGTTCCAGCCTGTCTTCGAGTTCATCGCAAATGGATGCTCCATGATCCCGGCATCTTTGATTGCCTGACCAGCCGTAACGACTTCTTCATAAGACGTCGGGACTGCGACACCTGCCTGATCAAGGATGTCCTGACGCACGAAAAGGTGCTGTGCGTTTGCCATAAAGGCGATCGCCATGACCTTGCCGTCGATAGAGATCATCTGGTTTTTCTTGATGCCAGCGCCGTGCTTGGCGATCAGATCATCCAAGGGGCGGACCAGACCTTCGTTCAGCAAAGGCACAATCGACGAGTTCGCAACGATGGCCGCTGTGTACTGCGCCGGGTTTGCCGTCATCGCGGCGACCTGAATGTCGCGGTGTTCTGTTGTCAGGTTGGATTCTACCGTGACCGAGCCATTTGCACATTCCTTGGCACCTGCAACCAACGCCTGAATGGCGCCAAATTCGTTGCCAAGGATATTCACGTTGCCGCCCGACAAGCCGCAGTCGGCATATGCGGTTGATCCTATCAGCACGATGGCTGCGGACGCCGCGGTTGTCTTGAAAAAGTTCATGGTCAAAAGACCCCCTGTTTCTCCGCCCCTTCATGCGAGGGGCCTATTATTTCGGACGACATAGGTGTCGCCTCGCGCATAGTGCAAAGCAAGCGAAGCGAATCGCAAGCCTATTGCATACGATTGCAATTACACGGCATCATTGGGCCTCAACGCAAGAGAAATATTGCGATAGCAAAACAAAATGCATCATAAAATATTAAGTATTGCGTAGACTCTAGAATCGGACTTACGCTTGCATGCGTATGCAATCCGCAAGTATTGAACAGGGGATACGCCATGGCCGAGGTCCAGCTTCGCAACATTTCTAAGCGTTGGGGTGATTTTATTGGCGTTGCCAATTTCGACCTGACAATTGCTGATCGTGAGTTTCTCGTTCTGCTTGGGCCATCGGGCTGCGGCAAGACAACGACGATGCGCATGATCGCCGGTCTTGAAGACCCCAGCGCGGGCGATATCCTGATCGACGGCAAGCGCGTCAACGATCTTGATCCGAAAGATCGCGATGTCGCCATGGTGTTCCAAAGCTACGCGCTTTACCCGAACTTGGACGTCTACGAGAACATCCGCTTCCCGCTGAAAGTCCGTAAAATTGACCCCGCCACCCACAATGACGCCGTGATGCGCGCGGCAGAAATGGTTGAGCTTACCGAATTCCTGCACCGACGCCCCTCCGAATTGTCCGGTGGCCAGCGCCAGCGCGTTGCCTTAGCCCGCGCAATCGTGCGCCAGCCCAACGTCTTTTTGATGGATGAACCGCTCTCGAACCTGGACGCAAAATTACGTGTCTCGACGCGCGCGCAGATCAAAAACCTCAGCCACGAATTGAAGGTCACAACCGTCTACGTGACGCACGATCAGATTGAAGCTATGACGCTTGCCGACCGCGTCGTTGTCATGTCGCGCGGCATCGTCCAGCAGCTCGGCACCCCGACCGATATCTACGACAAACCCGCCAATACCTTCGTCGCAAGCTTCATCGGCAATCCGGCAATGAACCTGATGGAAGGCAGCCTTACGAACGGCGTTTTTGAAGGCAAAAACGTCCGCATCGAAGGTCTGCCGACACATCACAATGGCCCTATCACGCTCGGCTACCGTGCCGAAGACGCAGGGCTTGCTGACACAGGGGCCATAAGCGCGCCGATCTATTCGCTCGAACTTCTGGGCGATGCGACGATGGTCACTGTCAAAGCGGGCGGCGCGATGGTTTCGGTCAAAGCGCATAAGGACTACCGCGCCGAAATTGGCGATCCGGTGAGCGCTGATATTCCGGCAAGCATCTGCCACCTCTTCGACGCCACATCCGGCGAGCGGTTCGAATAAAGCACGAAACGCATCCCCGATGCGCTGGCGCGACGGGCTTTGCCGTCTGTGGCGCTGATCGACCTCTGCATTTCTAAGGACGCCTCATGACCCACGACGCCAAATCCGCCGAAACCCTTGCCGCAGTGCGCCGCATGGAAGACGGCCTCGCCGCTGGCGAAAACGACATGACGCAGTACTTCCACGAGGACTTCCTGTGGCGTGGCAATCAGGGGAGCGGCACCAAAGAAGGCGTCGACGCTTTCCGGAAAAACTGGCAACTCCCTATTCGCGCAGCCTTCACCGACCGCGACTACAAGACCGAAAAGTTCATGGCTGACGGTGAATGGGCCGCCTGTTTCGGCCATATTGAAGCCACGCATTCCGGCACCTTTATGGGCATTCCTGCGACCGGCAAGCGCGTCAAGATCCCTTACATGGATTTCTGGCGAGTCGAAGACGGCCGCATCGTCGACAATCCCGTGTCAGTCGATTTCGCAAGCGTTCTTATGCAGTTAGGCCACGACGTCTTTGATGGGGAAGGCTGGGAGCATTACGATAGCGGCGACAAAACACCGCCAACACCAGAACATTGATCCAAAGTCAGGACAAAGCGCATGACCATCACCCAACTCAAATCCGGCAAGCCTGAAAGCGAACGGGCCGAAGATGACGCACGCGTCCGCGCTGTCGTCGAGACGACGCTGAAAGACATCGAAACGCGCGGTGACGCCGCCATTCGCGACCTGTCTTCCAAATTTGACCGATATGAACCGCCAAGCTTCCGCCTCACACAATCCGAAATTGACGCGGCCATGCAAAAGGTCAGCGCGCGCGATATGGACGACATCAAATTCGCCCAAACGCAAATCCGCACCTTTGCCGAAGCCCAACGCGCCTCGATGACCGACATCGAAATTGAAACGCTCCCCGGCGTGATTTTGGGGCACAAAAACATCCCCGTGCAATCCGTTGGCTGCTACGTCCCCGGCGGCAAATTCCCGATGGTGGCCTCGGCCCACATGTCCGTGCTGACCGCGTCCGTCGCCGGCGTGCCCCGCATCGTCGCCTCGGCCCCGCCGCAAAAAGGCGAGCCGCACCCGGCCATCGTCGCGGCCATGCATATGGGCGGCGCGCACGAAATATTCGTCCTTGGAGGCATGCAAGCCGTCGGCGCCATGGCGATTGGCACTGAAACAATAGATCCCGTCCACATGCTCGTCGGTCCCGGCAACGTCTTCGTCGCCGAAGCCAAACGCCAGCTTTACGGCAGCGTCGGCATCGACCTTTTCGCAGGCCCCACCGAAACCATGGTGATCGCCGACACCACCGTCGACGCCGAGCTTTGTGCCACCGATCTTCTCGGCCAGGCCGAGCACGGCTACAATTCTCCCGCCGTTTTGCTCACCAATTCCCGAAAACTCGCAATCGAAACACTTGCGGAAATCGACCGCATCCTCGCGATCCTACCCACAGCGGAAACAGCGCGCACCTCGTGGAACGACTACGGCGAGGTGATCGTCTGCGACACCTACGACGAGATGCTGGTCGTCGCCAATGACATTGCCTCGGAACACGTGCAGATCATGACCGACCGCGATGATTGGTTCCTCGAACACATGCACAGCTACGGTGCATTGTTCCTCGGCCCCCGCACCAATGTCGCCAACGGCGACAAAGTCATCGGCACGAACCACACTCTGCCAACCAAAAAGGCGGGCCGCTACACGGGCGGTCTGTGGGTCGGTAAATTCCTGAAAACACATAGTTATCAGCGCATCACTACAGACGAGGCCGCCACAGTGATCGGCGAATATGGCTCGCGTCTTTGTATGCTTGAAGGGTTTGTGGGCCACGCCGAACAATGCAACATTCGCGTGCGGCGGTACGGCGGCAAGAACGTCGCCTACGGGACCGCAGCCGAGTAGAAACATGGCAAAACGCAAACCCGGAACTTACACAGGACTGGAGGATTTGGGCCGGGTACGGCTCTCGCCGCACTTCTTCATGCGCGATTTTCTCTATTCCGAGATCGGTAATTTCTACGGCAAACCCAATATCCCCGAAGACCCGGACCTTGCGATTGCAGCGGGCACCAAACTCTGCGCCGAAATTCTCGACCCGCTGTGCGAGACCTTCGGTCCGGTACACATCAGGTCGTCCTACCGCTCGCCTGACCTCAACCACTTTGGCGCGACAGATGTGAAACCACAGAAGTGTTCGCGCAACGAACTGAACTATGCCGGCCACATCTGGGACCGGCGCGATGCAGCGGGGCGCATGGGCGCCACTGCCTGCATCGCCGTTCCATGGTTCGCCGATCAGTTTGGGAAGGGCCGTGACTGGTGCGACCTCGCATGGTGGATCCACGACCATCTCGACTACCACCAGTTATATTTCTTCCCGAAACTCGCGGCCTTCAATGTGACATGGCGCGAAGCGCCCGAGCGCTCTATCCTGAGTTACGTGGCCCCGAAGGGAAAGCTATACGCCGACGGAAAAATACCGCCCGAGGACGCGGCAACCCGAAAACCACGCTACGCCGACTTCCCGCCGCTTCGCGGCATCGCATACCCAAAGGCCTCGATGTGACCCTACCCAAAACACCTTCCTTCCGCCTTGATGGCAAGCGCGCGCTGGTCGCCGGGGCTTCATCCGGTATCGGCACAGGCTGCGCCGTTGCCCTCGCCGAAGCCGGGGCCCACGTCACGCTTGCTGCCCGCCGCGAAGCGCCGCTTCAGGCGCTCGCTGACAAGATGGGCGCGGAAGGTTTCAGCGTCGATATCCTGCCGCTGGATGTGGCCGACATCGCCGCGACGGATACGGCCCTATCTACCAACGGACCCTTCGACATCCTTGTGAATTCCGCCGGTCTTGCCCGTCATACGCCCGCTCTTGATACAACGCCGCAAGACTACGACGCCGTGTCGGACCTGAACGTCAAAGGCGCTTATTTCCTAACATGCGCCGTCGCGCGCGGTCTTATCGAGGCGCAAAAACCCGGCAGCCTGATCAACATCTCCAGCCAGATGGCGCATGTCGGCGGCATCGATCGCGCGGTTTATTGCGCCACAAAACACGCCGTCGAAGGCTTCACCAAATCGATGGCGATCGAATGGGGCAAGCGTGGCATTCGCGTCAACACCATCTGCCCGACCTTCATCCGGACCCCTCTTACCGAACAAACCTTCGACAACCCCGAGCGCGTCGCGTGGATCGAAGAAAAGATCAAACTGGGCCGCATAGGCGAAGTCAGTGATATCATGGGCGCGGTCACTTACCTCGCGTCTGAAGCATCCTCGCTTGTTACCGGAACCTCGCTTTTAATCGACGGGGGCTGGACCGCAGACTGATGGCACAGGGCAAAATCACCTCCCTTGATGTGGCGCGCCTTGCAGGCGTCAGCCAATCCGCCGTCAGCCGTGTCTTCACGCCGGGCGCCTCGGCAAGTCCGACCACAGCCGCCAAAGTCAAGAAAGCCGCGCTGGAACTCGGCTATCGTCCCAACCCCATCGCACGCGCCATGATCACCGGCAAAAGCCGCATTATCGGCCTGTTGGTCGCCTACCTCGACAATCAGTTTTACCCGGTTGCACTTGAACGCCTCTCTGCCGCTTTGCAGGAACGCGGCTACCATATCCTTGTTTTCATGGCGAAAAACTCAACCGATGGCGTTGAAGAGATCGTGCAGGAACTTCTTGACTATCAAGTCGACGGTATCGTCGCCGCCAGCGTCGCGGTAAACGGAGATCTTGCCGAGCGCTGCGCAGATGCAGGCATTCCGGTGGTCCTTTTCAACCGGGGACAAGACGGCTCGGGGTTGTCCACAGTCACCTCCGCCAACTTCGATGGAGGCCGCAAGGTCGCCGATTTCCTTGTCGCAGGTGGCCATAAACGCGTCGCCCACATCGCAGGCTGGTCCGGGTCCTCCACAGGTCGCGACCGTCAACGCGGGCTGATCGAAGGCCTTGCCTCCCACGGATCGGAACCCACGCATCTCATCGACGGCATGTACAATCGCGACACCGCCGCCGAAGCGGCGCGCCAGCTTATGACGCTACCCGAACCGCCCGATGCAATCTTTGTCGGCAACGATCACATGGCATTTGCCGTCATGGATGCGATCCGCAGCGACCTTGGCCTGTCCATTCCCGGTGACGTTTCAATCGTCGGCTACGATGATGTGCCGCTTGCATCGTGGGGGGCTTACGACCTCACAACCGTGCGCCAACCGGTCAATCGTATGGTCGACGCCACCATCGAAACGCTTCTGGGCGAAATTGATTCCGTCGACCGCCCCGGACAGAAAACCGAAATCGAAGGACCGCTCATCGTGCGCGGCTCGGCCCGAAAACCCACAGGATGGACGCGATGAAAGGCTTCTCGAACCGCTGGAAAGATTTTCCAGACTACATCATCGGCATCACCAAAGAGATCTGGGAAGACCGCGGCATTGCCACGCTTCACGACTACTATGCCAAAGACATCCCCGTGCGTTCGCCCATGGGTGTTCAGCGCGGCAACCAGGCCGTCATCGCCTCGACCATGGCGACAATTAACGAATTTCCCGACCGCGAATTATTGGGCGAAGACGTCATCTATTCCGACGACCCCGAGCACGGGCTTTTGTCCTCGCACCGCCTGCTGACCAAAGCCACCCACACCCGCGACGGCCAATTCGGAGCCGCCACCGGCAAACACTGGGTCGTCCGCGTCATCGCCGACTGTGCGGCAAAAAACGACACAATCTACGATGAATGGCTGGTGCGCGACTACGGCGGAATGGTCCGTCAAATGGGCATGGACCCGCGCGATTACTCTGCCCAAATCATCGAAAGCGAGGGTGGCGCAGACAAAGCGAGCAAACCCTTCACTCTGGATTCCGACATCGAGGGTGACTATAAAGGTCGCGGCAATGCAAACGAATGGGGCGCAAAATACGCCGCAACGTTGAGCCGCATTATGGACCACGATTTCAACCACATCGTGAACGACTACGACCGCGCCGCCATCGGCGAATACGCGGGCGCACAAACCGCCATTGGCCGTGACGAGATGGTGAAGTTCTGGGTTGGCCTCAGATCATCTTTCCCCGCGGCCACTTTCACCATCAACCACCAGATCGGCATGGACGGCGATATGCTTAGCCCGCGCGCGGCGATCCGTTGGTCGCTTGACGGCATTCACGACGGCTGGGGCACATTTGGCAAACCCACCGGCGCACACGTCCACGTCTTCGGCATGTCCCACGCAGAATTCGGCCCCTGGGGCCTGCGTCGCGAATTCACGCTTTACGATGAGATCGCGATCTGGAAGCAGATCCTGATGGCCCAAGGCTGATGGATAACCACGTGGCACATATGTTCACCGAAGCTGAAGTCGAAGAAATGCTTGGCCCCCGCATGCGCAAAGTGGCCCACGAAACCGATCAGCTCCCCGCCCAACTCGCCGACAAGGAAAACTTGATATGACTGCGCAAATTGTCCGTTACGGCGAACTTCAACCGTGCAAAACTGCCTTCATCGACGCCCATACGCCGGGCTCGAACCAGAAGGAAAACTTCACAATCATCGGCGGCGGCGTGTCGGAAAGCCCGGATCAACACGTCCACATCGCTGACCCCATCGGCTTCAATATCGGCGCGGCGGGGCAACCGCCAAAATGCCGAAACTCGCTCCACTCCCACCGCACCGCAGAAGTCTTCTTCGTCGCCAAAGGGCGCTGGCGGTTCTTCTGGGGTCGCTGGGGCAATGCGGGCGAAGTAACACTGGAAGAGGGTGACATCATAAACATCCCGACCGGCATTTTTCGCGGCTTTGAAAACATCGGTACCGACTACGGAATGATCATGGCGATCCTTGGCGGTGACGACGCCGGCGGAGGGGTCATCTGGGCGCCGCAAGTCATCACCGACGCTGCCGACCACGGCCTGGTCTTGTCCGAAAAGGGCAAACTCTACGACACCAAGAAAGGCCAAAGCCTGCCCGCCGGCGTGCAGCCCATGCCACTTCTAAGCGACGCGGAACTGGCCGCCTTCCCTGAGCCGACAACTCTCGATGTCGTGCCGCACTACGTCGCGCGCTATTGGGACATGATGGCTCTGGCGGACAAGCAACCTGCGAAAGTCATTGGCGAAAACGCGATGCTGCGCGACAAGCCCGGCTTCGAAGTCGAGTTCCTCACACGCGGGTCCCTCCCTGACGCGCCATACAAAGTCGCGACCAACGAGGTCCTGATGCCCGTACGCGGCCATTGGCGCGCCGATGTTAATGGGGACACCAATACCCTCGCTCCCGGCGATACCTGCCTTGTGAAGCCTGGCGCAAATCTCCATCTCGCCCCGTCGATGACGGGGGAAGCCAGCCTTTATCGCATCCGATCCACCACCGATGCTGCGGGCCTTACATGGAGACCCTAGTCTTCAACCTTCGCCACTACGTTCGGTCAAACAGACCAATCCTTTTCGCGAGTATCCCGCACTTTGACAGCAAAACGTAAGCAAACCCTGAACATAAAGAACGCCAGCACCGACGCGATACCGACGTTAAACCGACGTTGCACCGACATAGCCAAATTGACCCGGAGAACTGCCCCATGACCATCCTGTCCACCCACGTCGGAAGCCTTCCACGCAGCCAGGACGTCGTCGATCAAATCTTCGCCCGTGAACGCAAAGAACCTTACGATTACACTACCTTCGACAAAGTCATGGCCGACCACGTCGACATGCTTGTTCGCCGCCAGAAAGAGGCCGGCATCGACATCGTCAGCGACGGCGAAACCTCGAAAATTTCCTACGCAACATACGTCAAAGACCGCTACACCGGCTTCGATGGCGACAGTCCCAGAAACGCCCCCGCAGACTTAAAACTGTATCCAACTTATCTCAAACGCCTCGCAAATGACGGCGGCACACCCAAGTACGCGCGCCCCATGTGCGTGGGCGAAGTCACGTCAAAAGGGCAAGGTGAGTTGGACAAAGACATCGCCAATCTGAAAGGCGCGATGGCCACCCACGGTGTCGATCGTGGCTTTATGAACGCCGCGTCTCCAGGCGTTATCTCCCTGTTTTTGCAAAACGATTACTACAAGACGCGTGAGGCCTATCTTGCGGCCCTCGCCGAAGCGATGAAGGCCGAATACGAAACCATCGTCGCCTCGGGGCTTGATTTGCAACTTGACTGCCCCGACCTCGCGCTCTCGCGACATATGTTGTTTACCGATTTGTCGGATGATGAGTTTGTGAAAATCGCTCAGTCCCATGTCGAGGCACTCAATCACGCGCTTTCCGACGTGCCTGCGGAAAAAGTGCGCATCCATATCTGCTGGGGAAATTACGAGGGCCCTCACGTCTGCGATATCGACATGGCAAAAATGTTCGACACACTGATGTCCGCCAAGGCACGTTACGTGTTGTTCGAAACCTCCAACCCGCGCCACGGCCACGAATGGACCGTCTTTCGCGACCGTAAATCCGACATTCCGGACGACAAAATCCTCGTCCCCGGCGTTGTCGACACCACAACAAATTTCGTGGAACACCCGGAACTTGTCCGTCAACGCATTGAACGATTTACAGAAATCGTCGGTTCTGACCGCGTGATCGCCGGATCAGATTGCGGCTTTGGCACATTCGCAGGCTTTGGCGCTGTTGATCCTGAAATTGCATGGGCCAAGCTGACCAGCCTGGCCACAGGCGCCAATTCGTCCGGATGAAACCGCTTGTCCTGATCCCGGGTTTCATGTGTGACGACCGCCTTTTCGAACCTCAAATCAGAGCGTTAAGCGAATTGAGCGCGATCACGGTTGCGATTCCTAAGGAGAAGATAATCCACGATATGGCGGCGGAAATCCTCGCCCAAACATCGGGGCAGTTCGCGCTCGGCGGCCTTTCCATGGGCGGCATCATCGCGCTTGAAATCTTGCGTCAGGCTCCGGACCGTATTACCCACCTGGCCCTCATGGACACGACGCCATTGGCGGATGCGCCTGCAAACTACGACATCCGCACGCGTCAGATTGCCGATGTCCACGCGGGTCGCCTCGGGACAATCATGCGCGACGAATTGAAGCCCGCCTATCTTGTGGAAAGCCCCCGTAAAAAAGGGATCCTCGACACCTGCATGGACATGGCGCGAAGCCTTGGCACAGACATTTTTGAAGCTCAGTCCCTTGCGCTGCGCGATCGTCCCGATCTGCAAAGCGCCCTTGCGCGTGCACCGGCGAAAACGCTGATCCTTTACGGCGCAAAGGACCGCCTTTGTACGCCCGAACGTCACCACCTGATGCATCGCCTCGCCCCGCACGCGCGGCTTGTGAAAATCGCCGACGCGGGCCACATGCCAACCCTCGAACGCCCTGAGGAAACGACACGCGCTCTTCAGGACTGGCTTGCCTGACGGGTCAAAATGTCGCTTTCAGGATAGTATTGGACAGAAATGTCCAGTCTTGGTGACTGGTTCCCTCTTAGGCTCATCTCAAATGCGCGCAAAGGGAGGGGCACCCTATGAAATCTCAGTACCGTGTCGTGGTCATTGGCGGCGGTGTCGTTGGCAGCTCGGTCCTGTATCACCTTGCCAAACTTGGCTGGACCGATGTTGTCATGTTGGAACGCGAGGTCCTGACGGCGGGGTCAAGCTGGCATGCGGCCGGCGGGTTTCACGCTCTTAATGCTGATCCCAACATGGCTGCACTGCAAGCCTACACCATT
>NZ_JBVCWP010000084.1:0-13987 GCF_057460485.1 Boseongicola sp. | reverse complement strand
TGAACCGCTCGTATTGGTTGATCGCGGTGGCTGGATCAGATCGGTTATCTGAAATGATCAGATCAACCTGCTCGCCTAGAATGCCTCCGTTGTCGTTGATCATTTTGACGCAGAGGTTATAGCCCTGCTGGTGTTTTTCTCCGGCAATCGAGAAGTTGCCGGTCAAGGGCAAGGACGCCCCAATTTTGATGTCTGCCACTGCAGCCGTAGACAGAAGCGATGCAACAGCTGTTGTTGCAATCAATTCACTGAGTTTCATTTTCTCACTCCCTATTTTCATCTTCACTCTGGCGGTGCGTGAACCGCCCCTATGGTTGATCGAGGTTCCCTCGTCGACAGAAGTGCGGGCCAATTCGCCCGCGCCTTATTCTGCTGCTTGCGGCACCTCTAATCCGGTCGGATAGGGAGAATTCTCGCTTTCCAGCTTAAGGCCTGACGCAAGTGCGACGGTCTCAAGAATGGCTGAGAAATCTTTCTGAAGATAAGCCTCGGCATCATCTTGAAGCGTTGCTGCACCGAAATGAGCCTGCAGCGCCTCTCGTGTTGCTGCCGTCACCGGCATCGGCACACCAAGGCTACGTCCTGCTCCCAGACCGAGGTCCATGTCCTTGCGCAATAGCTCGGGCGTAAAGGTTGTGGTCCAGTCGAGGTTGACCAGTGCGTTGGTCTTGTAGCGAGTAAATATCGAGCCCATCACCGAATTATTCATGAAGTCCAGGAAGGCACGACGCGGCACGCCAGCCTTCTCTGCCAACACCGTAATTTCCACGAGATTTTGGGTTACGACACCCAAAAACACGTTATGTGCAATCTTGCAGAACCGGGCCAATTCGCCCTCGCCTACATAAGACACACCGTTGCCGGCTATAGCGTCGATAATGCCTTCGACTTGATCATAAGCAGCACGCGGGCCAGAGGCGACCGCGCTTAGCTTGCCCGCCTTTACGCATTTGCCGTTGCCGCTGACAGGCGATGCCACCAAGTGAGCGCCGCGCTCAGCCAACCGCGCGCGCAGGTCCGCCGATTGCTCTACAGCAATCGAGGAACAATCAAGGAAAATGCCAGGTGTTTCGCTGCCTGACAGCACACCGTTTTCGCCGAAATAGACCTGTTCAACATCTTTGCCCGTGGACACCATCGTCACCAGCACATCACACGAGGCCAGATCGCGCGGGCTATCGACGAGTGTTGCACCCTTTTCCGCGAGCGGCTCTGCTTTGGAGCGGGTCCGGTTCCACACGTGAACGTCATATCCGGCTTTTACCAGCCGTTCGGCCATTGGATATCCCATCCGGCCCATGCCGACCCAGCCAATTTTCAGTTTGCTCATTCTCGCTCCTACCATAAATTTCTGTGCCCATACCCTGTCTGGGACATGCTGCTACGGCACCTGAACATGGACCCGGGATAGGCGCACCGTTGATGGCGTCAGCCACGCTCATGCCCCATCTACCTTAAGAGTGCAGCACGACCACCGACTATGCGCAATCGTTTGCATGATGCTAGGACAGCAACGTCAGCTCCGTCAAGATCTTTCCGCAAACGATTGCACAAATCTATAAGGTTGCCCTGTTGCTGCTTTGAATTTAGAGCATTTGATATGATCAAAAGTGTCACACTAAAGGACATCGCCCGCGAAACTGGTGTTCACACCTCAACGGTATCGCGCGCCCTTGACCCGGAAGCGAAAAAAGCTCTGACCGACGAAGTGGTCGATCGCGTGCGCAATGCCGCCCAGCGGATGGGCTATCGACGCAATCGGCTTGCCTCCGGACTGCGCACCAGTCGCACGATGACCGTGGGGCTGTTAATTCCAGATATCACGAACACGTTGTTTCCACCCATCGTCCGCGGTGTCGAAAGCATTTTGGAATCTGCGGGCTATGCCTCAATTATTGTCAACACGGACAACGATATAGATCGCGAGAGCAAGCTCGTCGAAGTTCTGCTCGAGCGCGGGGTGGACGGCATCATCGACGCAGCAGCCCACCGCTCTGACCCTCGCATCGTCGAGGTCGCTCAGGAGAACGTGCCCGTCGTGACGGTCAACCGGTTGATTGAAGGCGCAACGGTTCCAAGTGTCGTGAACGACGATGCAGAAGGCATTCGCATGCTTCTCGATCATCTTTACGCGGCAAGCCATCACAACATAGCGCATATCGCCGGTCCCAAGGCCTTATCAACAGGGGTTGCGCGGCGGCTTGCTTTTGAACAGACGACGAAAAAAATGGGCCTCCAGATTCCTAAACAGGCAATCGTTCACGCGACCCGTTTTGACGAGGATGCGGGCTGGCTGTGCGCCGGAACCCTTTTACAGTCGAACTGGAAATTTACAGCTATTCTGTGTGCCAATGACCGTCTAGCGATCGGCGCTATCGACTATCTTGAAAAACACGGGATGAATTGTCCCAAGGACATCTCTGTCACAGGGTTTAACGACCTGCCCTTCCTGGACCGAATTTCGCCCGGTCTGACAACAATTCGGGTCGAGCAATTTGAGGTTGGTCGGTTGAGTGCGGAACTTCTGGTCAAAATGATGAAAGACCCAACTGCTGAGGTTCCGCCAACAACTGTACTTCCGGTTCAATTGATCGAACGCGCGAGCGTCGCCGCACCGAAGACTTAGTCCTTCAGATACCCGTCCAACCAGCCGATGGTCCGGTCAATCGCCGCAATCTGGACGTCGTTAAGCTCGTACTCTCCGTCGCTGCCACGGATTGGAAATATATAGCCATGCAAGTCGTGGTCGACACTGAACCATTCAACTTCTTTGCCTGCCTCTAAAAGAAGATCATAGGTGGTGCGGAAGATGCCTTGCAAATGATCGTCGTCGCGGCCAGTGACCATAATGGGCGTATCGATCCCGCTGATCCGCGCTTGTGCGAGGTCCATATCGATGCGGCGGCGGACCTTGTCGGTCTCGGTCATCTGCATGTTCTCGATGTTGCGCATCTGCGTCGCTTCATCGACAAAGGCTGTCTCATCGACAGTTAGTGCTAGGTATTCATGCGATGCAGGTTCGCTGGCAACAGCAGCCCTAACACCATGATATTCCGAGGTGATCTTTAGCACCATCTCACCACCATGGCTCATCCCAATCAAGCCTACCCGGTCGGCATCCACAAAGGAAAGCGTCTTGACGAAGTCGATGATCGCGATCTCGTCTTCGTATTCCAAGGGCGATCGATTGAACATTTCCCGGCCCTGCCGGATATCGCGCACCAGCCCACCGCCATCGTTATATCCCAACTCGACTTCGGTGCGGTAACGCAGCCAAGCGCAGGCGTAGCCGGCGTCCACCAACCGGTCCATGATATAGCCTTTGGTGCGCACGGCATCGCGAATCCAAGGCATCCCCTCGCCCCCATTGCCAGAGGCCAGAAGCACAATCGGGAACGGCCCTTCCCCATCAGGTTTGCGCAGGCCAATGGGCGCATAAAGCCCGTCCCATGTCGGCACATACATCAGGTGCACCGTCGCTCCATCGACAACTTCGGTCAGGCTGACATTTTCAGGGTCAATCATATGCTAGCCTCGCTTCACGTCGTTAGGGTCCAGAATACAGGCGGCAGCGCGCCCATTGTCGCGGTCCGTCAGGTTGATTTCTGCTACCTCTTGGAAACGCACCCGAACAGATTTTTCTGAGACCTCGAGCGCCTCTGTAGCCTCACGCATCGGTGCAGGCACAAGATCGGATTGCAACCCATCTGCCAGCCGCTGAGCCGAGGTCTCATCTTCAAAGGTCAAGGTGGCATCAAAGGCGCTCTTGCGCTCCACGCCGGAAAGCTTGTCAAACATCTCTTCGCTCGAATCCAACCAACGGACCACGTCGTCAACCTCCCAACCGCAAACCGGTGTCGCCTGTGAGCACCGGGTGTGGAAACGGCAACCTTGCGGCGGTCGGGCGGGGTCGGGCACCAAGCCTTCAAGCGATTGCATCGCGGTGTCTTCGCCTTCGATCAGGTCCGGTTTGGCCGCCATCAAGGCTTGGGTATAGGGGTGATACGGCTGGCGGAAGAGGTCGGTCGTCTCGCCAGTCTCAACCACTTTGCCCAGATACATGGTCACGATCCGGTCAGCCATGTGTCGTACAACGGAAAGATCATGCGTGACAAAGAGATAGGCAAGGTTCCGTTCGACCTGTAGATCGTGCAGGAGGTTCAAGATCTGCGCCTGAACCGACACATCAAGCGCACTTGTTGGTTCGTCCAGCACGATAAGATCAGGATCAAGCGCCAGTGCCCGTGCGATGGAGATCCGCTGTCGTTGCCCACCAGAGAACTGGTGCGGGTAACGATAGAGGTGCTGCCGGTCGAGCCCGACCTGCTCTAGCAGGGCCACAACGCGTTCAACCAGTTCATCGCCCGACGCCTCTTTATAAACCTTGAGCGGACGCCCCACGAGATCGATGACCAGATGACGCGGGTTAAGCGAGGAATAAGAATCCTGAAACACCATCTGGCAATTACGCCGGAAGTTTTTGAACGCCGCACCTTCAAGCTGGTCGATGCGATGCCCAGCACCCCAGTTGACCGCTTGCCTCGCCTCAAGTTCCGCGCGTTGGGTTTCAGAGATGTCGTAGTAAACTGCGCCATCGGTGGGCGCTCTCAATCCGCTGACGACCTGACCCAAAGTAGTCTTGCCGCAGCCGCTTTCACCGACAAGCCCCAGTGTTTCGCCGCGACGAATGTCAAAACTGACGCCGTCCACCGCACGCACCTGGCCCACGACCTTTTGCAAGGCACCTTCCCGAATAGGGAAGTGCTTTTTGATATTGCGCACCGACAGCAGGATGTCGGCGTTGGTTCCGGGTTTGGCTTGGGGCATCTGATCTGCAGCACTCATGATGTTTTGGTGTCAAAGCTGGGCCGCACGCCTTCTGGCGGCGGGTGATGAATAAAGCAGGAAACTGCGTGATTGGGCGCAACATTCTGAAGCGCGGGATCAAAGGTCCCGCACGCCTCAGTTTCAAAGAGGCACCTTCCGGTGAACCGACAGGATGGTTTTGGGTCGACGAGCTCGGGCACCGATCCTTTGATCGCGGCCAGCTCACCCCGTTTGCTTGCAGCGGTCGGAACCGCCGCCAAAAGACCGCGCGTATAGGGATGTCGCGGATCATTGAAAATCTGTTCAGTCGTTCCAATCTCTGCGATCCGGCCCGCATACATAACGGCCACCCGGTCGCAGATGCGCCGGACAAGCGACAGGTCGTGACTGATGTAAAGGACACTGGTCTTGTGCCGTTCCTTCAACTCGCTGATCAGCTCTAGAATGCGCGCCTGCACTGTCACATCCAGCGCCGTTGTCGGCTCGTCAGCGATCAAAAGGTCCGGGTTACACGCCAGCGCTTGCGCGATCATCACCCGCTGACGCATTCCGCCCGACAACTCGTGCGGATACCGCCCCATCAGTTTGCGCGGGTTGGCGATTTGCGTCTCCGTCAACGCGTCCGCCACCATGTCATCAAGCGCCAGTTCCAGCTTATTGCGCTGTGATCGCAACGGCGGCAACGCCAGCAACAGCCCTTCTATGCCTCGCTCCATTTGCGAGGCTTTGCGGCGCAGGATATTGGCCTGCCAGCCACCTGCGTCCGTCGCGATCCCGGCCGCGCCTAGCAACTCTTCACTGCGGTGCTGCAAGAAGACCTCGCCCACTTGTTCGCGGATCGTCAGTGATGGATTAAGCGCCTTGCCCGGGTCCTGAAAGATCATTGCGATCCGATCACCCCGAATGCGCCGCATCTTTTCGGACCCCAGCTTCAGAAGATCAATCTGTTGCGCGCCATTGCTGCCACAGGCGTCGCAGCCCGTGCCGCTGCAGGCTTCGCAGTCAACCGAAGTGCGTCCGGTGCCTGTACAACTGGCACAGCCCTTCCCACCACACTCTTCGCAGATACCTTGCGGATAAAAGGTGATTGATCCGCCCGCCTGAATACCCGGCGGCATTGGAAGCAGTTGCAGGAAAGACCGACCGGTGACGCTCTTGCCGCAGCCGGTTTCGCCGACCAGTCCCAATGTCTCTCCATCGCGGATGTCGAAGCTGACGCCGTCCACGGAATGGACAATCCCGCGCTTGGAATTGAAGTAGACTTTTAGGTCATCGACGCGGGCAATGGCGTTGGCGCTGTTTGCCGCCAGGGATGGTTGATTTTCGTCGAACATCAGCGGCCTTCTGTTCTGGGATCAAGCGCATCGCGCAAGCCATCGCCAACTAGATTAAAGGCAAGCGCCCAGAGAAATATCATGAGACCCGGGAACGTTGAAGCCCACCACCGGCCTGACGCGATCCCAGCCTGACCTTCGGACACCAATACTCCCCATTCGGCGATGCCAGCCTCTGACAGACCGATAAATGATAGGGTTGCCCCAATCAGAACCACATTGCCCATATCGAGCGTCGCTTGAACCATCACGGGCGTAAAGGAATTTGGCAGAATGTCCCGGAAGTAGATGTTGATCTTGCTGTCGCCTATCACGCGGGCGGCGTCTATATACTCATTCTGTTTCACCTGAATGATCTGTGCCCGCATGATGCGCGCGTATTTCACCCAAATCACCATTGAAAGCGCAATGATGATGTTGCTGAATGATGGCCCCAGCATGGCAGCAATGGCAAGGGCAAAGATCAGTTCTGGGATCGACAGAAACACATCGACGATCCGCATCAGAACCTCATCAACCCAGCCGCCAAGGAAGCCTGCAATACTGCCGACGATGGTGCCGATAATCACAGTCGCACTGACCACAATCAACGAAAGCTGCAGCGATGTTCGGCTGCCCCAGACGACACCGTAGAAAACGTCGCCGCCCTCGTTTGTGGTGCCCAGAATATGCCCCGGCGTTCCCGGCGGCTTGCGCACAGCGCCCCAGTCGCGCGGCATCTGGTAGGCATCAGGGATATTTGGCTCTGCAATAAATGGCGCAAAGATCGCCATCCCCAGCAGCATTCCAATGATAGCAAGGCCCAGCACCGTGGTCGGGTTCGACAGGATGTTGGCAGCAAGCTCGCGCATGCGCAGAACCCGCACCTGCCAGACTGAGGTCGTCGGCCCCCGAAATGGGCTTTTGGGCAAACGGGTCTGAGAGATATCCGCCATTCTCAGCCTCCCAGAACGACACGGCGGTCAAGATGTGCATAGATGACATCCACCACCAAATTGACCATCAGGAATAGAACGCTGGTAAACAGCACATAGGTCATAATCGTCGCCTGATCACCGCGCAGCACGGAATCTGCCATCCAACGGCCCAGCCCCGGCCATCTAAAGATGATCTCGGCGGTAATTGTCCCTTGCAACAGGAACCCAAAGGTCAGACCGATGACCGTCACTGTGGGGATTAGCGCGTTGCGCCGCGCATGGCGCCGCAGAACCAGCCGTTCTGGCAAGCCCTTGGCGCGCGCGGCGTCGACATAATCCTGCTGCAACTCCTCGACCAGCGATGATCGCATCATCCGCGCGATGATCGCAGTGGCGCCATAGCCCAGCGTCAACGCGGGCAGTGCCAGATGCCACAAAGCGTCACCGAACGCTTTGAGGTTTCCAGCCAGCAGAGCATCAACGGTGTAAAGGCCTGTCGGGTGGGCAATACTCGCCCAAATCGTGGCATCACTGCGCCCAATCGGCGCCCAGCCTAGATTGGCCCAGAAGATGATAAGGAGAAGAATTCCCAGCCAGAAAAGCGGCAGACTGGCCCCGCTTACGGCGACAATCCGGGTGATGTGGTCGGGCCATCGATTGCGCCTTGCACCAGCAAAAGTGCCCAGCCAGATCCCTAATGAAACCGCAACGAATCCAGCGGAAAATGCCAGTTCCATAGTGGCAGCAAGTTTGTTGGGAAAAACTTCGGTGACAGGGGCAGCGGCGACACCGGACCAGCCCAGATCACCCTGCAACACGCCCTTGGCCCAAGCGTAGTATTGAACCGGCAGCGGCTTATCGAGACCGTAGCGCGCTTCGATCTGCTGAACTTCGGCGGGGGACATTTCATGCGACAGATAAATGCCAACCGGCGATCCTGAGATACGGGTCAACGAAAATACGACAATCGAAACGCCAATGATCAGGATCGGCAGGACAATGAGGCGTCGGATAATATAGTCCCGTAGCTGCATTCACGGTCTCCGTAAAAATAGTCGATTATTGTTTGGTGGGATAACGAAGCCTGCGCACCCGTTCAGGCGCGCAGGCTTTTGTTCAAGGGCTACGACCTATTTGTCGAACAATGCGAACTTGAAGCCCGGACGTGGCCAAAGCGGCTGCATGGTGAAGCCTTGGACCCAATCACGATGGGCCGCGACGACACCTTCCTGCGCACCGATCAGCCACATCGGTTCATCATAAAGAACCTTGCTGATTTCAGCGTACATCTCTGCCCGCTTTATAACATCCAGCTCGACCGCAGCAGCGTCGATCATTGCGCCGATTGCATCTGGGTCAGCATAGCCATTGGCAAAACCATGGACCTGTCCCCAGTCGCCATCAGGATGTACATAAGCCTGAAGATAGGCGTTCGGATCAGCTGCCGGATCGGCGTTCTTAGCCCACATCGCATATTCTAGCGGGTCTTGGGCATGGGCATCGTCAAACACCGATTCCGCAACCGCCAGCACGTTCACCCGAAACTTAGGGTTCAGGCCTTCCAGCGAGTCCTTCATTACAAGGCACATCAGCGCGAAAAGGTTGCCCTCCTCGGTGATCACCGAGATCGTAAAGCCGTCATCCCAGTACCCTGCAGCGCGAAACAGTTCCTCAGCCTTGGCCTTGTCCTGCTTGTTGTAGGTTGGCGAAGCCTCGTCATAGCCAAAGATGCCAATCGGGATGTAGTGCGGATTGAAATCGCCATAACCCGCCAAAGGACCGTTCAGAAACGCATCATAGTCGAATGCATGGTTGAATGCCTGACGTACTCGCGCATCGTGAAAGAAATCGACCGGGATTGTGTCTTCAGCCGGCAAGGCGCCCTCGGGGATGTTGAGGTTCATGCCGATGTGAAGCGGCTCAAGCAGCAGACCCTCCTGATAGATCGTCACACCATCCACACCTTCAAGATCCGCGATGAAGGACGGGTCGGTTTCAATCGTATCAAATTCGCCCGCGCGCAGACCAAGAACACGCACGTCGGGATCGCCGCCGATCTCGATCCTTACGTCTAGCGAAGCATTATCGCCCCAGTAGTCATCAAAGACCTCAAGCTGAAGGTTCTCGTTACGGTTCCAAACCGAAAACTTGTAAGGTCCGGTTCCAACTGCATTGCCGGACATAAATGTGTTCGGCACGCCCGCCTCAACGCCACCATTGGCCTCAACCGCGTCTTGACTGACGATAGAGGCGACCATTGCAATCACGACCGAGTTCAGAAAGCTCGCGCTCGCTTCGTTCAGGGTCGCCTGAAACGTGAAGTCATCCACAACCGCAGTTGCCGCAATGTAATCGGACAGGATACCGGCATTGCCCTCTGGCAAATCCATCTCCATCGCCCGATCCCAGGAATATTTGACATCATCGGCTGTCAAGGCGGTGCCGTCATGGAAGACAACGCCTTCGCGCAGCTTGAACGTATAAGTCAGCCCATCAGCAGAGATCAGCCCGTTGTCTACGGTAGGCACTTCCAGAGCCAGCGATGGGATAAGCTCGGGCGAATCCGGCCCGATATCCAGCAACCGATCGTAAACCTGAAGGATGACAGTTTCGCCGCCCTCGCCCGGTTCGACCTGTGCAGGATCCAGAGATGTCGGTTCGTCGTCTGCTGCGTGAACCAGCAAGCCCGGATTATTTACCTCTTGGGCAAATGCCGGCTGAAACGCGGTCAGCGTCAAAACTGCCCCCACGCACAGGCTGCTGATGATTGGTCGAGATAAGTATCTGTTCATATTTTTTCTCCCCCCTGATTGACCGGGAATTTCCCGTCCTCGCATGCTGTCAACAAAATGCTATTCACTTGAATGGCATTCTATGCAATCGATTGCTTAAATACGTTACACAGCATTGGATCACCTGTCTACACCGCTGCAGTTTCTTTGATCCCCCGGCAAAAAGGCTCTAAAACATGAGTAAATCAACGAATTCTCTTGGATTTGCGCCCAGCGAAGACCCGTTCATCGTCGCAAAAGGCGGATTTTATCGGCGCTGGCTATCAATGATCTCTGATCTTGATGAACTTCGCGAAATCGTCTCAAGACTCACTTCCACGACCGAAGAGCATTGGGTTCCTATCTGGCGCGAGGCCGGGCAAAAGCACGAATCCAAAGGAGACTCGCTGACGGAGAACGGCGATACCGCCAATGCCCGTGAGGCCTATCTTCTGGCCAAGACTTTTTACGCAATTGGGCGGTTTCCCGGCGAAGTCTCCCCGGTGAAAGCGGGCATCAGTGCCGATTGCGCCCGCGCCTATCGCAAGGCCAGCGCCCATCTCGACCCTCCGATGGAAGTTATAGACATAGACTGCGACGGCCAAAGTTTTCGCGCCCATTTTCGCGCACCCAAGGGGCAGAAGAACAGCCCCGCCGTCCTGATCATGTGTGGCTCTGACGTGTTCAAGGAAGACCGTGGCTGGGCCGCCGAGTATGCGCTTGAAAACGGACTGGCGTCGCTGGTTATGGATGCGCCGGGAACGGGTGAAAACCCTTTTCCGTGGGAACCAGAGTCAGTTAAAGCTTGGATCGCCGCCATCGACACGCTTGCTGCACGGCCTGAAGTTGACGCCGATCGCGTCGGTGCCTTCGGTATCAGCAGGGGAGGCTATTCCGTGATGCAACTTGCAGGCACCGCGCCTGAAAAAATCCACGCCGTTGTTGCCGTCGCAGGCCACCCTTTCGGCTATCGCATGACCGACGCCGAGATGGATGCCTTTATCGCGGCGCGCAATCGCCGATCGACCTTCGTCTTTGGTCCTGCAGGTGGTCCTCCATCCTTTCCGACATGGTCGATCGAAACCGAGAATAATATCCACGGTCGGTGGGCGCTATCGTCCTTGGGGATCGTCAACGACATCACGATGCCGCTTTTGATGATCAACGGAAAAGAGGATCATCTCGCCCCCATCGGCAACATTTATTACATGCTGGAACACGGTCCCGTCACGGGTCGCGAGGCGCGCGTCTATCCAAACGCCGGACACTGCGCCTTTGAACACTACAAAGAATGGGCTCCGGCCTCGTTCATCTGGTTGTCTGAAAAACTTGGCCGCTAGACGACGGTCAGTTCCAGCGGCCAGTCGTCAACACATTCCTTACCGTCTTCAGTGACGATAAAGGTGTGCCCAACAAACATGCCCATGCGTCCGTCAGCGGAAATCGGGTTCGGTTCAGGCATCAATACCATACCAGGCTTAAACGTCTCCTCGAAGGGTTTTGACGCGGTGCGTTCGACAAACACATGCGGGCCATCGGACACAAAATCGATCCCATGCATGACAATCGGTCGCGATTGCACACCCTTCTCGCGGAAAATGCCAGCAGCCTGCCGCATGTCTGCCAGTGGCCGCCCCGGGGAGATCGTATCGATAATCTTCAAATAGCCGGGCTTTGCGATCTCATCCCAAAATTGCTGAACTGGATCAGATGGCGCGCCGAGGCAAATCGGTTGTCCGATCTGTGCACTATACCCGCGATACCCTGCTGCCAGCTCCATGATGATCATATCCCCGGAACTTAGCTCACGCTGCGACGGGCGAGGATTGCCAAAGACCATTGCCGGGGCGGCCATCGGCGTTGACCCAATGATCAGGAAATCAATATCACCGCCACCTTCAAGGATTGCGGATCCGGCCGCCGCGCGTAAGTCAGCCTCTGTCGCACCGGGTTTGGCACGCTCGGCAATCGCCTGCATCGCATTCGTACAGAGCGTTCCGGCATGGCGGACACAATCCAGCTCCTCTTCGCTGTGGATCGACAAAAGCGCGTGCATCAGCCCTTGGGTAAAGACAATCTCGGCCTCCGGTAGCGCCTCTTTCAGGGCCGCGTATTGATTGACCGGCATGTAATCCTTGTGACGGCTGTCGATTTCCAACAACCCGATCCGTCCCTTGTCATAACCCAGTTCGGCAATCCGTTCGGACATGACGACGCCGTAGAGCCCGCCACGGCTGGACCGCACATCCGAAATTGCCACCGAGACCTCGCGCCGGACTGCTTCAATATGGGTGCCGCCCATCCCATAGATCAGTGTCGGCTCACCATCTCGTGGAAAGACAACATAGGCCGCCAAGGAATGCCATTCCCAATGGCCCGAAAGCCAAAGCATCCCGCCGCCGAAGCTCCAGTGGCTCGGACCACCAGGGCAGATCACCACGTCAAGGTCCTGCTCTTGCATCTTGGCCTTGAGGGCTGCAAAGCGCCGCAAATACTCGCCTCGAGAAAACTGAGGGTAGACCGCATCCCGGTAATAGGGTGTGTCCCGCATCGTGTTGAAGACCTGCCCTTGATCAAGCGACCCGCTGATCTTTTCCCAATGTGTTGATGTATACTGATCCGAATTGGCCATCATATCCTCCGATGCGCAAAACCGTCTGAAATCAGTTGTGCAATCGTTCGCATTGGTGTCAACTGAAAAAGCCCGCTGTTCGCGGGTGATGACCCAAGCAACCTGCAGGCTTCCTCAAGATGACCGAGACACCCGAGATTATTGCGATTGAAGAACACTTCATGGACCACGATCTGGCCAAACACTTTGGCCACGCAGCAGCAGACCCCGCATCGCCCATTGGTAAGCGGCTTTATGATTTTCTGGATATTCGCATTCAAGAGATGGACGCGGCCGGGATCGATATGCAGGTCCTTTCGCACCAATCCCCCGGTACGCAACGGCTAAATGCGGATGTCGCGGTTGAGGCCACTCGTGCTGTCAACAACGTGCTGGCCGCCGCCATCGAAAGTGCCCCGGATCGCTTTTCCGGATTCGCAATGCTGCCCACAGTTGACCCGCAGGCGTCAGCCGACGAATTGACCCGCGCGGTCGAAGAGCTGGGTTTGAAAGGTGCTTTGCTGCACGGGCTGAGCAATGGCCGCTTTGTCGATGAACCTGATTTCTGGCCGATCTTTGCGCGGGCCGAGGCGCTCGGTGTGCCAGTCTATCTGCACCCTGCTCTGCCCGACAAATCAGTGATCGAAACATATTATGGCGCCTATGCGAAAAGCCATCCCGCGCTGACCCGGTCCGCTTGGGGATTTGGGGTGGAGACAGGCACGCTGGCTGTCCGGATGATCCTCAGTGGGATCTTTGATAAACACCCCGACCTGACCGTTGTCCTTGGGCATCTGGGCGAAGCAATCCCGTTCCTGCTTGCACGCATCGACGAGAGTTTTTCGCGGTCTGACAATGCGCCCACAAATTTTGCCGAGGTGTTCCGCAATAATTTCCACATCACCACCAGCGGCTTTTTCTCGGACGCGGCCCTGCGCTGTTGTATCGAAGAGGTCGGCATCGACCGCATCATGTTTGCGGTCGATTGGCCTTATGTGACAAACAAGGACGGCGTCGACTGGATCACTAAGTTTGAGATGGATAGAGCCGATAAGACAAAGCTTCTTAGCGGGAACGCCAGGAAGCTTCTTAAGCTCTAACTACCTAGCTCAGCAGAGCCACCAGCGCGTGGCGGCTGAGCGGCAAGCGTTCCGGCACCACACCAAGAACCGCACGCACGGCATTCACCACTGCCGCACCCGCCGGGCCAGATGAAATTTCGCCTGCCCCAAGAGGGACTGCGTCTTGCGGTCCGATCAGACGGGTCTGCAGACGGGGTATTTCCGAGAACTTAAGAATTGGGTAATCTTCCCAGCTTTGGGTCAGATTTTGACCCCCGGCAAAGCCGATCTCTTCTTTCAACGCCCAGCTGATCGCCTGCACGATCCCGCCTTCGATCTGGTTAATGGTGCCATCGGGGTTGATCGCCTCGCCAACGTCGCCTGCCGACCAGACGTCTGTGACGCGCACCTCATCGCCTACCACAATCCGGGCCATGCAGGCCAGATAACCAGCGCTGTTTTTATA
>NZ_JBVCWP010000083.1:0-14272 GCF_057460485.1 Boseongicola sp. | reverse complement strand
TCGTAGCACGGCAGGCATTTGTTCGCCTTGAGTTAGATCAAAAGTGGTTTTTGGTTTTGGATTACTGAACCCAACCAAGAAACAGAGGTGGGTCTCACCGATTTTTCGTGACCTAGGTCAAGTTATGGACGCCGCGCACGTGCTAGCCTTCTTCGCAGAAAAGGAGTTTGGCGATGTATAAGAAAGTACTTGTTCCTGTTGCCCTTGATCATTCTGATAGTTTAAAAGCTGCGCTTGCAGTCGCTCGTTTGCTCTCCGATGACGGCGCGGTCGTAACCGTATTAAATGTAATCGAGCAGGTGCCCGGTTACGTGGATATGTACCTTCCAGAGAGCCACAGCGAGGTTCGGAAATCTGAAGTTGAAATCGAGTTGGAAGCAGAGCTTGGTAGTGTTTTGGATGCGAAGCCAGTCGTTGTGAGCGGGCGCGCGGGAAGCGCTATTGTCGACTACGCGGTGAAGCACGAGTTCGATTGCATCGTGATCGCTTCACATCGACCGGGATTGGCGGATTACTTCCTAGGATCGACAGCAGCTCGCGTGGTTCGGCATGCTCCCTGTTCTGTCCATGTTATCCGTTAATCCAGCGGACCAGATACACTCAGCGTCCGCGCAAAAGTCGGTGTGGCCGCTGGCGAAGTGGATCGCTTCCTCTCCGCTTTCATTCAATTGGTTTGGTGCACGTCATATTCCTCAACACAAGTAATCGGTAAGATGGCAGACCTCGAACTTCTCGACACGTATCTTAGCTCAGATGACGCCCACCCAGAGTCCATGGCCATCTCAGACTTGGATGGCTTCCTGACAGGAATTATTTGCGGTCCAGAGCCAATTCCCGCGAGAGAATGGCTGAGTGTTGCCTTGGGTGATGTTGAGGCAGTGCCCGATTACGTAGTGGCCGCTGTCACAGAAATGTACCAAGAAACGTTGGAGTTACTGGAAGACAGCCAAGTGTCGCAGCCGGTGTTCTGGGAAAGCCAAGACGGCAGCGAAATAGCAATGGATTGGTGCGAGGGTTTCATGGAGGCCGTAAAGCTTCGACCGGAGCGGTGGGATGTGTTTTCCCAAACAAAGACAGGCTCTGAGTTGATGCTGCCAATTCTTGTTCACATACTTGATGAAGGTGGAAACTCACTCTTCGATATTGCCCAAGAGGACCTGGACGCGACGCTAGAAGCAGCCGTAGAGGCCATTCCCATTATCGTCCCCGGCATTTATCGACAGATCAGGGTGGTCACGCGGAACTAGACCCAGAACTCATAAGTCCCGCAAGATCGAAAGTCTGCTTTGCCGTATGTCCGGCAGCTTCAGCGGCGGTTTTCATCACGTGCATCCAATCCTTTGCATGCCCGTACGACCCTTCGAAAACGCGGGTGATGAAGTCGCCGCTAAGCGTCGTCATCTCTTCCTCAGTTGAACGCGTTTCCGCCGGATTTCGGCGGTGAGCATTTGCGCCAATCGGTTCCACCACAACCGAAGCGTATCGGGACTGATATCGATACAGGGCTCGTGCAGCAGGCCTTCAACGTTTCAAAGCGAAGGCGGAAAACGGACATATATCATCACCGCCAGGCGAATGATCTTCGATCCAATTTTGGATCAATGACGATCCTCAATCCATTGAGCCTTCGTACCGTGGCAATTCTTATACCAAGTAACGAAAAAGTCCTCGGCCAGACTGAGGCTGATCAGGGCTGTGGCGCTTAATCCTTCTTCGATTTCGCCAACATGGTCGCCGGCGATCCCAAGGACGAAAGCGCGGGGTGTGGTTTGAAACAGGAGCCTCGACAGTGCCATAGCAGCCTCGGGTGTCACGCTGTGGCTGCCCAGGTTCTGGGGGGTGACGTCAGTCAACTCGGTGAAAATGAATGGATCATCGCATGCAACAGTGGCATCGACAAAGATTACGAGGTCGTGCTGGGATATTGTCAGGGAGTGATCTGCCATGAGCTGGAAATCAATTTCTACCGACAATCCCGGCAGCTTTTTATCCGCAATTCTCTGGGCGAATGCCGGGCCAAGACCATCGTCGCCGCGTCCCGGATTGCCATAACCGATCAGCAGCGCCCGAGGTAGACTCATGCAGATTGCGCAGCAGTATCGAGCAGCCCGCCATTTGCATCGAATAGCTCGACCTGAAGCGGCATCTGGCCCAGTGCGTGCGTGGCGCAAGACAGACAGGGGTCGTAGGCGCGGATTGCTAACTCGATATGGTTCAGCATGCCTTCTGTTATTTTTTCCTGTCCGGACAGATGCTTGACCGCTACATCCTTGACGGCGCGGTTCATGCCTTCGTTGTTATGCGTGGTTGACACGATCAGGTTGCAAAAGGTGACCTGATCATTTTCATCGACTTTGTAGTGATGGATCAAGTTGCCGCGTGGTGCCTCGATGACACCAACGCCCTCGTGACGCCGGTCGCCCTTGGCAACAAGATCACTACCTTGCAGATCGTCGTCGTTCAATAGTTCGCGGATTTTCTCGACACAGTGCAGAACCTCGATCATGCGTGCCCAATGGGTCGTCAGCGTGGTGTGGTTCGGCAGGCCGCCGGTGGCATTGCGCAACTCCTTGTGCGCCAGATTAGCCAGCGGGGTGTCAATGAAAGCGGCGGTGTTCATCCGCGACAGCGGGCCGACCCGATACCAGCCGTCCACGGGTCCGAGGGCCTGAATGAACGGGAACTTCATATAGGACCAGCTGCGCACATCCTCGGTCAGGACCGTGTGGTAATCATTGTAGTTCAGCCCATTAATGATTGATTCACCCTGTGCATCAATCGCCCGCATAACCCCGTGATACAGGTCCAGCGCGCCGTCCTTTTCCCGGACCAGCGACATGTGGCTGGATGGAAAGGCGCCAAAGGATTTCACAAGGTCTGCGTGATCGAGCGTATAGTCGCGCGCAAGTTTCAACGCATCTTGCGCCCAATCCTGCATCTCGTCGATTTGCGTCAGAAAACGGTCGCGCGTCGCAATCGGCAGGTTACGGTTGATGCCACCGGGAATGGCGCCGGTGCCGTGTATTTTTTTGCCTGCTGTTGCCTCGATGACGTCCTGCCCGAACTTGCGCATCATCACGGCGCGGCGGCCCAGTTCCGGGTTTTCCTTGAGCACCTCGAAGATGTTGCGCCTGGCGGCTGGGGCGTCGAAGCCAAACAGCAGATCAGGTGCAGACAGGTGAAAGAAATGCAGCACATGGCTTTGCATGACTTGACCGTAATGCATCAGCCGTCGCATCTTTTCCGCCGTCGGCGGCAGCACATCCACCCCAACAATCTGATCCATCGCCTTGGCGGCGGCCAGGTGGTGGCTGACGGGGCAGATGCCGCAAAGCCGCTGAACGATGACCGGCACCTCCCATAGCAGGCGGCCACGAATGAACCGTTCGAACCCGCGGAACTCAACGATATGCAAGCGCGCCTCTTCAACGTTGTTATCGCGGTCAAGGTGAATGGTGACCTTGCCGTGGCCCTCGACACGGGTCACAGGAGAGATCTCGATCAAGCGTGGCTCTGTCATTGTGCGGCCTTTTTTATCGTCAATCGAAACGAATGGTTTCACGGTCAAACCCGTGGAATTTGCCCGCCAGAAGTCTGCTGAGCGCAGAGTAGATCACGTCGCCGCTCGGTGCACAGCCAGGGATTTGGTAGTCGATTTCGACCACATCAGCGCAGCTATAGACCTTGTCCAGCATAAGGGGCAGCGCCGGATCGTTGGGAATATTATGTGTTGTATTACGCAGGTAAGGCCCGGAAATATATGCCTCTTCCAGACATTCGCGCAGGGGGTCGTCGGAATGCATGATAGCATTTCGCATGGCAGGCAACCCGCCCATGATCGCACATTGCCCCAACGCGATCAGCACATCGCAATTGCGCCGAAAATCCCGCAAGACATGCACGTTTTCCTCATTGCAGCAGCCGCCCTCGATAATGCCGATATCGCAGCGTTGGGTGAACCGCTTGATATCAGTCAGTGGAGAACGGTCAATCTCGACCAGCTTCAAAAGTTCGATCAGGCGCTCATCGATATCAAGGATCGCCATGTGGCATCCAAAGCACCCGGCCAGCGAGGTGGTGGCGATGCGGGCCTTCCTTGGCTCACTCATTTGCGCTTGCTTTCAATCTTTTGCCCGATCAGGCCGTCATCGAATTCGCGGCTCCCGATGGGTTTGGAGAAACCTATACGCTTACGGATGATGCAGCCCACCGGGCACACGTCGGCCGATATTGCGTCGTCAGTTACGGCGGCATCCGTATGGGCCAGATCCACTCCGTTGACGGCGACGCGGCGGTGGATGCCGCGCCCGACATACCCAAAGATACCCTTGCCATCGACGTCCTGTGACGCGCGGATACACCGCCCGCAACTGATGCATCGGTTCGTGTCCAAAGCGATGTCTGGGTGTGAGGCATCAAGCGCGCGGCACGGTTCGAGATAGGGGAATTTCGTCGGCTGGGTCATATCCAGCCGATAGGCCATGGCCTGCAATTCGCAATTGCCGCTGGCTTCGCAGATCGGGCACAGGTGGTTGCCTTCGTGAAACAGCATTTCGACCAGATCGCGGCGCATGGAATTGACGTGCTCGCTTTCGTTTTCGACTACGAGGTCTGGAGTGGCGGGCTGGGTACAGGCGGCAACGCTGCGCCCGGAAGCCTTGACCGTGCAAACCCGGCAGCCCCCCTGATGGCGTAGGCCCTCGTGGTCGCAAAGTCTCGGAATATAGATGCCAGCATCGTCGGCGGCCTCCATGATCGTCTGGCCCGGCTTTGCCTGGACAGGCAATCCGTCGATGGTGAAGGTAAACCCAGCGTCGCTCATTTGCCGTAATCCCTGTCGAAAATATATGATCTCCGTTTGGCGATCCCGCGTGCTTCTTCGATAGCGGACTGGATGTCGAAGGTCGCTTTCATCCCGTCCTCGCTTTTCTTGCTTACCGCCGAATAAACCAGTGGGAAGTTCTCTAGCGTGGAAAGTATCGGGTTGGGCGAAGTCACGCCTAGCCCGCAGCGGCTGGTCTCGATGATCGTCGCAGATAGGTCGCGCAAATAGTCGATGTCAGAGCTGTCGGCATTGCCTTTGCGGAATTTCTGGATCGCCTTTTGCAAGAACACGTTGCCCACGCGGCAGGGCGTGCAATACCCGCAGCTTTCGTGGACGAAGAACGACATATAGTATTCGACAATTTCCAGAATGTTGCGCTTGCCGGAAAAGACGATGATGGCTCCGCCAGTGGCCAGATCGTCAAAAGTCAGTTTACGCTGAAAACTGTCGCGACTGATCATCGTACCGCTTGGGCCCCCGACAAGCACGGCAGCAGCGTCTTCGCCGCTGACCATCCGCAACAATTCGGCCACGCTTAGCCCATAGGGCAACTCGTAAACCCCGGGGTTCAGACAGTCGCCCGACACGGAAAACAGCTTGGTGCCATGGCTACCTTTCGTGCCGATGGCATGAAACCATTTGTCGCCACGATCCAGAATGCGTGCGGCATGGCAGAAGGTCTCGACGTTGTTCACGACGGTTGGATGACCAAGATAACCGCGGTTGACCGGATAGGGCGGGCGAGTCTTTGGCTCTCCGGGCAGGCCCTCACAGGAACTGATCAACGCGCCTTCCTCGCCGCAGATGTAGGCCCCAGCACCCATCTGCACGCGGATGTCGAAATCAAAGCCCGCCTTACCCATGATGTCGGTGCCCAGCACCCCCCGCGCGCGCCGTTCGGTCAGCACGCTTTCCAGGTGCTCTTGCAAATAGACGTATTCGCCGCGCAGATAGATCAGACCTTCACTGGCCCCCACCGCGCGGGCGGCGATCGTCATGCCTTCAATCAGCAAATCAGCCCGTTCGGTCAACAGGACACGGTCCTTGAACGTCCCGGGTTCGCCCTCGTCTGCATTGCAAAAGACAAAGCGGTCTGTATCTGCCTCGGCCGCCGCCAAGCGCCACTTGGCGCCAGTTGTGAATCCCGCGCCACCACAGCCACGCAAGCCACTCGCCTCAACTTCGGCGACGATCTGTTCTGGTTGCAAGACGGAGGCCTTTTCCAGACCCGCATCCCGTGGCACAGGCCCCAACAGCACCTCTCCTGCGTGCTTGATATTGCTGTCCACCGCCATCGTCACGCGCTCGTAAGGGGATTGCGCATCGAATTGCGGGCTGATCAGGTCCTGCGGTCGCGCCTCCGACTGCAAGGCTCTAGCGATGCTGCGCGCTTTGTCTTTTGTCAGACGGGTCACGACGATATCGTTGATCATCGCCGCAGGGGCCTGATCGCACATGCCGATACATGGCGTATATTCCAGCGAAAACCTCCCGTCGACCGAGGTCGTGCCCAGCTTGATACCCAGCTCGTCTTCAAAGCTTTTCACCACATCGTCCAACCCGGCAAAGCGATCGACAATGTCGTCACATAGGCGAATCGTAATCGCACCTTTCGGCTCTAGCGACAGAAACGAATAGAAGCTGGCGACACCTTCGACCGCGATCCGGGTCAGCCCTGTTGCCTCTGCGATCGTCTCCATCGCAGTGGGCGAAATCCAGCGAAACCTGTCCTGTACTGCACGCAGGATATCCAGCATCCGGTGTGGGTCATTGCCAAAACGGTCGCAGATTCCAGTGATCGCCCTGCTATTGCGGGCATCCTTTGGCGCCGCAACGCCGTTACCGGTGGAATGTGCTTCAACCATTCAATCTTTATGCATCTCTGATTGCTTTCAGGCAAGAAAAGCCTGAGATGTTAAACGGGCCGGGTTCCTTTGGCGCTGTTTGCGCCGCATCATTGCTTAAACCTTCTGCACACCGCTAGTTTACAGGCCATGATGGACGATAGTCGGATAAACCGGACGACGGCACGACGCATTCGGGTTCGAGGTCAGGTGCAAGGTGTCGGCTTTCGCCCGTTTGTCTGGCAGCTGGCACAGCGGATGGGTGTGAAAGGTGCCGTCTGGAACGACGCGGAAGGCGTTCAAATCTTCGCGGTGGGCGTTCAACTTGATGCGTTTGAAACGGCATTGCAGTCGCAGGCACCCTCATTGGCACGGATCGACGCCGTTGAAACCACGGTGGAGAAGCTGGGGAAACTCCCCTTTGATTTCGTGATCACTAGTTCGCAAGGCAAGGGCAACCAAACAGGCGTCACACCCGATGCCGCAACCTGCGATGCCTGTCTTGCCGAAGTCCGCGACCCGGCTCAGCGGCGATACGGCTATGCCTTCGCGAGCTGCACACAATGCGGCCCGCGTTTCTCGATTCTGCAGGGCATGCCCTTTGACCGAGAGATGACCTCGATGGCGCGGTTTGCGATGTGCGCCGCTTGCCGGTCCGAGTACGAATCCCCCCAGGACCGAAGGTTCCATGCCCAACCCATCGCCTGCCCTGACTGTGGTCCCCGGCTTTGGTTCGAGGTGGATGGCACCGAGATTTCTGGCGACGCCATCCAACTCTCCGCGCAGCGGCTGAAAGAGGGAGCGATTCTAGCCATCAAGGGACTCGGCGGGTTTCATCTGGCCTGCGACGCGCGCAACGCCGCCGCCATCGCTACACTGCGTCTACGCAAACGCCGTCTCACAAAGGCGTTTGCGCTGATGGGGACGCTGCCAGTGATCCGGCGTCATACAGACATCAGCCCGAAGGAGGAAACGCTTCTGACAGACCCGGGCGCAGTCGTTGTCCTGCTGGACAAATCCAGAGAGCCACTGCCTGAAAATCTTGCCCCGGGGTTGGCCACGCTCGGATGGATTCTGCCCTATACACCGCTACATCACCTTTTGCTTGATGCGGTGGAATGTCCGCTGGTGATGACCTCTGGCAACAGTTCAGGTGAGCCACAGGCCATAGGCAATCCCGAGGCGCGCGAGAAACTGCGCGACATTGCCGATGCCTATCTGATGCATGACAGGGACATCGTCCAACGCCTCGATGACAGCGTTGAAGGCCTCACGCAACATGGCCGCATGGTTCTGCGCCGGGGGCGTGGCAGGGTGCCGGCCACTTTGCCTTTGCCGCCGGGATTCGAGGATGCGCCACAGGTTGTCGCCTATGGCGGGCAGATCAAGTCGGCGTTCTGCTTGCTCAAGTCGGGCAAAGCGCTGCTGTCGCATCATTTGGGTGATCTTGACGACCCGCAGGCGTGGGACAGGTTCCAAAAGGATGTCACCAGTTATTCGCGCCTTTTCGACCATCACCCGTCCGTGGTGGCCTGCGACCTGCATCGGGACCTGCGCACCTCACAGCTTGCTGCAGCCCAGGCCGGTGACATGCCGCTTGTCGAGGTGCAGCACCACCACGCCCATCTCGCAGCCTGCCTCGCCGAAAACCGTTGGCCGCTGGATGCTGGACCCGTTGCCGGGATCATTCTGGACGGGCTGGGGTTGGGCGCGGACGGCACCATCTGGGGCGGCGAAGTGCTGGTCGGTGACTACCTCGGCTTTCGGCGCGCCGCAGCGCTGGCCGCAGCGCCATTGGCAGGTGGCGACGCCGCCCAGCGCGAGCCTTGGCGCAATGCGGTGATGCGGCTGGATCAAGCGGGGTTGGCAGATCTTGCCGACACTTTGTTTTCGGATTGGCCTCGCGATCTTCTGCGTCAGGTGGCCACGTCAGGGATCAACGCGCCGTTGTCGTCATCAGCGGGGCGTCTTTTTGACGCGATGGCCGCCTGCCTGGGCCTTGCCACAGATCGCCAAAGCTACGAAGGCGAGGCTGCGATGCGGTTGCAGGCATTGGCGCAGCGCGCGCCCGACGCCTTTGGCACCCCCTATCCTTTTGCGTATCGCGAAGGCGTGCTTGACCCAATTCCGATGTTTCAAAGCTGGGCCTATGACCATTCAAACGGTGTGCCCGCCGAGGTCGGCGCAGCGCGGTTTCACGCTGGTCTTGCCCAGGCGTTTGCAGGCGCTGCACGAACCGAGGTTGAGGCCGGGCGCGCCAAGGCAGTGGCGTTGTCGGGCGGCTGTTTTCAGAACGCGACGCTGTTGGATATGGTCCTGCGGTACCTTCGGGATATTCCAGTTCTTATTCACACGCGGATACCCGCGAATGACGGCGGTCTGGCGCTTGGTCAGGCGGTGATAGCTGCGGCCGGTTCGATCCGCGGCGGGTAGCCGCCAAAACAAGCGAGGCGAAAACCCGTGGCTTTCCGTCGGCATCTGCGTGTAGGCTCGGATCACGCCTCTCAATCCGGCGTCAGGTGGACCATGCATGAAATCTCGTTTTGTGAAGGCATCCGTACAGTGATCGAGGATCAGGCTAAAACCCAGAGCTTCGATCGCGTCACGACAATCCGTCTGGAAATCGGACGCTTTTCCTGTGTCGAAAAATCCGCCCTGGACTTTGCGTTTGACGCTGTAATGAAGGGAAGCGTGGCCGAAGGGGCCGCGTTGATCATGATCGACGTGCCCGGCCGGGCGATGTGCTATGATTGCCTGCAGGAAGTTGAGCTGAACGACCGACTGGCACAATGCCCCGATTGCGGTGGTGAAAAACTAATGCCGGTCTCGGGTGATGTGATGCGGATCAAGAATATAGAGGTGGAGTGATGTGTGCGGTCTGTGGATGTGGGACGGGAACCGTCGGAAATCACACGCATGCGCATCGCCATGACACGGATATGCATTTCGGCAATGGTGCGGCGGGGGTCAGTCTTGCCGGAGCGTCGCAAGCCCGGCTTATCGAGGTCGAGATCGATATCCTGTCGCAAAACAACCGCTATGCCGCCCAGAACCGCACGCGTCTTAGGGCGCTTGGCGCCTTTACGGTGAACATGGTCAGCTCTCCGGGCTCGGGCAAGACCACGCTGCTATGCAAGACGATCGAGGCCCTTCGGAAACAGCCCTTGGCCGTCATCGAAGGCGATCAGCAAACCGCTCGCGATGCCGACCGCATCCGTGCCACCGGCGCGCCCGCGGTGCAGGTGAATACCGGCAAGGGCTGTCATCTCGATGCCCACATGGTCGGTCATGCACTAGAACAGCTGCCCCTTGCCCAGAATGCGATGCTGTTTATTGAGAACGTCGGAAATCTGGTTTGCCCCGCCGCTTTTGACCTTGGCGAAGACTGCAAGGTTACTGTGCTGTCAGTCACCGAAGGCGAAGACAAGCCGCTGAAATACCCCGATATCTTCACCGCATCGCGCCTCGCGATCCTAAGTAAGATCGATTTGGCGCCGCATTGCGATGTCGACCTTAATCTGTTCCACCGCAACCTGATCCGGGTGAACCCCGGCATCGAGATTATTTGGCTGTCGGCCCGCACTGGCGAGGGCATGGCTGACTGGATCACATGGCTTGACGCCCGCTTGGCCGAAGCTGCCCGCCCCCAGAAAGAAGGGCCCTGACCTGTGTGCCTTGGTATCCCCGGCCAAATCATCGCTATAACGGACGCCGACCTCATGATGGCGGTGGCCGAAATCTCAGGTGTGCGGCGCGAGGTGAACGTGGCCTGTATCGCAGAGGGCGCCCCGCTGGAGAATCTCGTCGGCACCTGGACGCTCATCCATGTCGGCTTTGCGATGAGCCGGATTGATGAAGACGAAGCCGCAAAGACGCTGGATGTGCTTCGTGAATTGGGCGAGGCACAGGAAGTGCTGGATGCGATGGCCGAGGGTGCCGAAAGCCTGAGACCGCGCAGATGAAATACGTTGAGGAATTTCGTGATCCGGCCGCCGCCAGGGGTGTTTTGGCCGAGATTTCGCGGGTGACCGACCAGATCGGCGCAACGGCAGATGCCCCAGTGCGGATCATGGAAATCTGCGGCGGCCATACCCATGCAATCTTTCGATACGGACTGGACAAACTCACGCCCGATGGCATTGAGTTTATCCATGGCCCCGGCTGCCCCGTTTGCGTCCTGCCAAGAAGTCGAGTGGATGAGTGCATTGATCTGGCGGAACAACCAGACGTGATCTTTACCTCGTTTGGCGATGCTATGCGGGTGCCGGGATCATACAAGTCGCTGCTGCAGGCCAAGGCACAGGGCGCGGATGTGCGCATGGTCTATTCGCCACTTGATGCGCTTGAACTCGCACGGCGCAATCCGGATCGCGAAGTGGTTTTCTTCGGCTTGGGGTTTGAGTCGACGACACCGTCCACCGCCTTAACAATCCAGCAGGCCCGACGCACAAATGTTCTGAATTTCAGTGTTTTCTGCAATCACATCACAGTTCCGCCACCGATCAAGGCCTTGCTGGATGACCCGCACATGTGCCTTGATGGATTCGTCGGTCCTGGCCATGTGTCGATGGTGATCGGTTTGAGACCCTATGACTTCATTGCCCAAGACTATGGCAAACCCATCGTCGTGGCGGGTTTTGAACCGCTCGATCTGTTGCAATCGGTGTTGATGGTTCTGCGGCAAATTCGCGATGGGCGCGCGGAGGTGGAAAACCAATACGCCCGCGTCGTGCCAGCAGAGGGAAATCCTGTGTCGCTGGCCGCGATCGCGGATGTCTATGAAACGCGCCCAAGTTTTGAATGGCGGGGCTTGGGAGAAATCGACGCCTCGGGGCTGCGGATCAGGCCGGATTACGCAACCTTTGACGCCGAGCAGAAGTTCCAGATCGGTTACGGCGCTGGCCAAGCGCGCGCAGTGGCCGAACCGGACGGATGCGCCTGCGGGGAGGTGATGACCGGCCGCGTCAAACCGGTGGCGTGCCCGCATTTTGGCAAAGGCTGCACGCCTGAATTGCCGCTTGGCGCGCTGATGGTCAGCTCTGAAGGTGCATGCGCTGCGTATTACCAATACGGCGGTGCACGTGCAGTCGAGGTTGCAAAATAGATATGTCCACCCGTACGCGCCTTCGTGACAGCCATGTGACGCTTGCACATGGCGGCGGCGGCAAGGCGATGCGCGACCTGATCGAGGACGTCTTTGCCACTGCCTTCAACACCGACACGACCGAGGATCAAGCCCGCCTGACCGATGCGGCCCTTGCCGACCCTGGCGCGCGGCTTGCCTTCACCACCGACAGCTATGTGGTCCATCCAGTGGAATTCCCTGGCGGAGACATCGGCAAGCTTGCCGTTTGCGGCACGGTGAACGATCTGGTGGTTGGCGCCGCCCGCCCGCTGTGGCTATCGGCGTCCTTCATTATCGAGGAAGGCTGCGAAATCGCTCTGCTTCGGCGCGTCGTCGCGTCGATGCGCACCGAAGCGGACAAGGCCGGCGTAAGAATCGTGACCGGAGACACAAAGGTCGTGGAGCGAGGGTCCGCTGACACGGTTTTCATTACAACATCAGGGATCGGTGTGATCCCACCGGGCAGGCACATGGCCGCCAAAACGATCCGCCCGGGCGATGTCGCCATCGTCAGCGGGGTTCTGGGCGACCATGGTGCTGCAATCTTGATCGCGCGCGGTGACATGGCCCTGTCAACGGACATCCGATCCGATTGCGCCAGCTTGGGCCATTTGATCGAGGCTGTGCTTGCCGCAGCGCCTGACACGCGTGCGGCAAGGGACGCGACCCGGGGCGGGCTTGCTTCGGCGTTGAACGAAATGGCTGCCACAGCGAGGTGTTCAATAGAAATTGACGAATCCGCGCTGCCGCTCCGAACCGAGGTGAAGGGCATGTGCGAAATTCTCGGCTTTGATCCCTTGTACCTCGCCAACGAGGGCACGCTTGTGCTGTTCGTGCCGCCCGATCAAGCCGACGCCGCCCTCGCGGCCATGCAATCGCAAGAGACTGGACGCAACGCTACAATCATCGGGCGGGCGATTTCTGGCACTTCAGGCCGCGTTGTCATTCAAACGATATTTGGCGGGATGCGCATTGTAGACATGCTGGTCGGAGAGCAGCTTCCGCGTATTTGTTAGGTTTTCTCCTCTCCAATATAGGGCCCAAACCTGTTCCACCAAAACCGGACAGTCTTATGACTGACGTCGATCCCGCGTTCGAGCAGCAAGTCCTCCACGTTTGGAACGGACGACCAAAAACGCACATACATCTTTTCAGCCCAGGCGGATGATCTCTGGGCTCGTCTCCCGACAAGAACCCCTCACTCACAGAATTCGGGTCCATGATCATATCAAATCTCATTTGCTCTGCGCAGATCGACCTATCGCGCAACATGCCACCAAGCGCGGCACTCCCGATTGATACATCTCAATACGGTGATCGCGGTTCGGCGCATGATGATCGGCAACCACCCTAGATTGTGCATGTCATGGAGACTGGAATGCCCGACCCTGAAACCAAAGCGAGCAGTTCAAAAACAACTTATATCAATGTTCCCGAAGCCGTCGGGGTGTTTGACACATTCGCGGCACAACAGGCTGCATTTTGTGATCTGCGTTCTGTGGGCTTTCACCATTCCGACATCAGTCTTTTGGGAAGCCAGGAAGCCTTGGAAGAGAGGCTGGGCAAAGCCTATTGGCGTGCATCCGCGCTTGAGGACGATCCCGACGCGCCCAGAGCCAACTTTGTGTCCGAAGAGGCAATCGGGGAACTTGAAGGGGCCATCGCGGGTGGATTTTTCTTCGTGGGGTCTGCCATCGCGATGACGGCACTGCCGACACCCGCAAGCGCGTTGGCCGCATTATCGCCGCCGTCATTGGGACGCTGCTCGCCAGGCTGGTTGGGCAACGCCACAAGAATTACTACGAGAGCCAGAACCGTCATGGCGGTGTCGTGATGTGGGTCCGCACGCGCGATAAGGAAAAGGAGGACCTCGCCGTCAAGATCATCAAGGGGCACTCAGGACGAGACGTGCACGTGCACGCCTGGAGCGAATGATCGCGAGCCTTCATTTCCTCACCGTTACGGCCACGGATTCACACAGATAGGAAGGTTACATGGTAAAGGATTTTTTTGATCGGCATCGCAACATCCTTAAGCTGCCTACTTGGCGCGACGGCATCCGCCCAGCAAGCAGACAGCGGCTCGGAGACAGTGACGACGAGCGAACTCATTTATCTCATCAACGCACAGGCGGATGAAGAAATGGACGGCTTACTGCGATTGGAAACAGAACTACGACCCCCTGGTCTGACCACGATGATCAAGGCATCCGGTCCTGTTCTTGAAACCTATCCGCAGCTGTTCAAGCGTCTGTTCCAAGACGGGCGCGAGATCATTGGCGGACTTGCCAATCCGCTTTGCATTCTTTTGACAAGGACCTAATTTATGCAGGAAGACGTCATCGCATTCCTCAGCTCCTCTGGAGCGCACCCCGGCGGAGGGCCGGTAGAGGTTGTGCAAACCCATGGTGCATTGATCTTCCTGGCAGGCGATGTCGCGCTGAAAATCAAACGTGCCGTGCGGTATGATTATATGGAC
>NZ_JBVCWP010000082.1:0-14362 GCF_057460485.1 Boseongicola sp. | reverse complement strand
TCTACTTCCAGCCAGATGCGGCCGAGTATGTGGGTCGTTCTCTGCAAGGACTAATCGAGGATCTGATCCCGGAAGGCGAACGCCCAAAAACGGCCGCCGTCGTCGCGGCTGACGACTTCTTTGCCAATGCAGTCGAGACAGGCTTTCTTGGAACGCAAGTGATCGACCCTGCGGATGGTAGTGTGGTCGCTGATCTTGCGCCCGGCTATCTGTCGGAAGCCGGGATCGAAGTTGTCTACACCGAGAAATGGCCGGAAGAAGGCTTCAACGACTGGCTGAACCTTGCCAATTCGATCAAAAGGTCCGGTGCTGAACTGATCGTCGTTTTGTCAGCCTCTGCCGAAGAAGCTGTGCAAATTACGCGCGCGTTTGCGACAGTGCGGGCGGAACCTAAGCTGGTTTACTACAGTCAGGGAACCCAGGCCGAATTCTACGAGGGTACCGGCGAATCGTCCGATAGCATCTTGATGCACACATCGTGGCATCCGGCCGCCCCCTATATGGGTATGCTGTCGGGCAAGGAGTTCTCTAACCAAGACTTTGTCGACGCCTTTACCGCTGAATTCGGCACGCCGCCAGACGAGGACTCGGCCATTCCATTTGCCGTTTGTCAGGGCATCGAACAAGCGATTATCGGAGCCGGTGCAGCCGATAATGCTGCCATGGGCGCATGGCTTGAGGCGCGGACGCCAGAGGATCCGGTCCGGACAGTTCTGGGTCGCTTCTCGTGGAACGATATAGGCCTGCCAGTTGATAAACCGTTCCTTATTGCGCAGTGGAACGGTGGCGAACTGCAGTTTGTCTATCCGACGGACGAGTTTCCTGAAGTCTCTGAGGTGACATATCCCAAAGACGGTTTCTAAGCACTGGCGGGGACCGGGCCGCGTGTGCCCGGACCCCGCAACACCTCCAAAAAATTTGGAAATGCGAAATGCTTGAGGTCAAGGGCCTGTGCAAATATTTCGGCGGCATTCGAGCCGTCGACGACTGCTCATTTAAAGTGGAAACCGGAAAAATTACAGCACTGATCGGTCCTAACGGCGCGGGTAAGACAACTGCATTTAACTGCATCAGTCGAACGATGATCCCGACCAAAGGCGAAGTTTGGCTGGATGGTGAGCGCATCGATGGCCTGCGCCCGCACAAGATCACCGCGCGCGGGTTGTCACGGACATTTCAAATCTCGCGGAATTTGGCCGATATGACAGTGCTTGAAAACGTGATCTGCCAATCCAAGATCTCAGGCTGGCGCGACATGTTGAAGCCCGCGATGAGCGCGGCCGAAATCGACAAGGCACTCGGCATTCTCGACTTTCTTGGCATCACAAGAATTGCAAATGAAGACGGATCGAACCTGAGTTTCGGTCAGAAGAAACTGATGGACCTCGCAGCGCTTTTGATGAGCGATCCAAAGATCATCCTGCTTGATGAGCCCGCTGGCGGCGTGAATCCGACCCTGTTGGAAGAAATCATTGGCCACATCCGAGAGCTGAACGAACAGGGTCTGACGGTGCTGATCGTCGAACACAACATGGAGCTGATCATGCGCCTGTCACACCGGGTTGTTGTGATGGCCCAAGGTTGCGTGATTGCTGATGGCACCCCTGAAGTTGTGCGCGAGGACCCGCAGGTTCTTGAAGCATATCTTGGCGGCGAAGTGGAGGAGCCAGCGTGACAGAACTTCTTGAAGTTGACGGCATTACCGCTGGTTACGGTGACGGGCCGGCGATCCTTGATGGCACAACGCTTTCGGTCCAGCCCGGCAAAGTGCACTGTATTATTGGACCCAACGGCGCGGGAAAGTCGACGCTGCTGAAGGCTATTGTCGGCATGCTAAAGGTCCGTCAGGGCGACGTGCGTTTCAACGGTGAAAGCATCGTCGGTCTGCGCCCAGATCAGGTCCTGCGTAAGGGCATCTGTTTTGTGCCCCAGGAACGGGCTCTTTTTCCCAAAATGACTGTGCGGGAAAACTTGCGGATGGGTGGCTATTCCTTGGCCGACAAGTCTGACCTTGAACGGCGGATCGACAAGATCGAAGAGCAATTCCCGATCCTCAAAGAACGCCGCGATCAACATGCAGGCACGATGTCGGGTGGTCAGCAACAGACACTTGCCATGGCACGCACGATGATCCTGAAACCGCAGATCGTGATGCTGGACGAACCGTCCTTGGGGCTGGCGCCGAAGATCGTCGCAGAGGTTTTTGAAATCATGCGGGCGATGGCCGCAGAGGGGATTACGATCCTGCTGGTCGAACAGAATGCGCTGATGGGGCTCAAGCATGCCGATTGGGGCGTTGTCCTCGATCTGGGGCGCACGCTGTTTGAAGGTCCGGCAAAAGAGGTCTTGGCCGACCCCCGTATTCAGGAGCTTTATCTTGGCGGGAAGAGAGCAGCGTAATGGCCGATATTCTGCAAATTCTCATCCTCGGTTTGGCACTCGGTGGCGTTTATGCGCTGATGGGATCGGGGCTGAGCCTTGTGTTCGGGGTCATGCGGATCGTGAACCTCGCTCATCCTTCGCTGATCATGGTCGGGGCTTATGTCGCCTACTGGGCGTTCAAGCTTTATGGCGTTGATCCAATGATCTCGCTGCCGATAGCGACCGTGATCCTTGGAGCAATTGGTGTGTTGCTTTACAAGCTGATCTTTGAGCGCGAAGCCCGTTCGGCCAAGTATTCAGAGATGACGGTGCTGCTAACGTTTGCGCTGGCCATGGTGGTTGAAGGCGCGCTGGGGACAGCCTTCACCAATACGCAGCGGGTGACCTCGCCGGGCTATGCCACAGACGCTTTCTTTATCGCCGACATATTTATCCCCAAGGGTCAGCTTTATGCTGGGATCGTGTCGCTGACACTAATCACCTTTCTTGCGCTATTCATGAAGTACTCGCGTTTTGGCAATGCCATCCGCGCTACCACTCAAAACCGAGAGGCGGCAGAGCTTTTGGGCGTGAACGTCAACCTTGTCGGCCTCGTCAGTTTTGCCATCGGAATCGCCTTGGCGGGGGCGGCAGGCGCGCTTGTGTCCTTCATCCTGTCGTTCTTTCCCGCCAAGCACTGGGAGTGGATCGCGATCCTGATGTCACTGGTTGTCCTCGGAGGGATGGGCTCGATCCTTGGGACGGTTCTGGCCGCCTATATCCTATCGGTCGTGGCGGCTTTCGTGGGCTTTTACTTTGGCGCCACGTGGTCGACGCTGACGTTTTTTGTGGCGCTCTTTGTTGTGTTGTTGGTCCGACCCCAAGGGCTCTTTGGCGAAAAGCCGGAGCTCGCATAATGACAACCCTTGAAACTGGCGACATCCTTAAAGCGCGTAAAACCTACAACGATGGACTTGCATCCTCGATCGAGAAACGGCGCGCCACATGGTTTCCCATTGGGCTTATGGTCGTGCTTATGGCGCTGCCTGCGCTCCAGTTTGTCGGCAATTACAATTACGTCATTCACCTGGTGCTCTATACCGCGTGCTATGTCGTCATGGCTTCGGGATGGAATATCCTTGGTGGGTTCACCGGCTATATCTCCCTAGGGCACAACGTGTTTTTTGCCATCGGTGGCTATTTCGCCGGAATGATCTTTGCCCGCTACGGTGTATCAACAATCATTCTGGCGCCAATTGCCGGGCTTGTGGCGGCCATGGCCGGCTATGCCATTGGCCTAATCACTCTGCGGGTGAGAGGCCCTTCTTTTATCATCTCATCACTGGCACTAGTGATGATCTTCCGGATTTTCTTTGAAAACTGGGAATTCGTCGGCGGTGCTGCGGGTGTCTCGTTGAAAGCAAACAGCCTGTCGGTAGTCTGGGCAAAACTGCCCTATTATTATGCCTTCGTGATCATGGCTGCCTTCGCCGTCTGGGTCTCCTACAAGATCAAGCACTCTAAATTTGGCCTTGGCCTGCGCGCAATTTCCAAAGACGAGATCAAGGCCGAAAGCGCGGGTATTGATACCCGCACCTACAAAGTATTGGCGTTTGCGATTTCGGCATTTTTCGTCGGCATGGCCGGGGCCGTCTGGGGCGAATATCTGACCTATATCCGGCCCAACATATTTCTGGTGATCCTGATTTCGGTCAATATGGTCCTGATGTGCATTCTGGGCGGCAAGGGCACCATCGCGGGGCCGGTTGTCGGGGCGATCCTGATTGTTGCCTTCAACGAATTGTTTGTCGCGACCCTTGGTGCGTCCGAGATCAACATTCTTGCCACCGGGCTGATCATGATGATCTCGCTGATGTTCTTTCCGCTTGGCATCGTTGGCAGTCTTGCACAGCACAACATGCTGCCGCGCATATTGAATTGGGACTGACCTGATGGCTGACTTTGTCCTTTACAATGCGCCACAATCAACCTGCAGCCAGCGGGTTCGCTACGCCCTTCATGCCAAAGGGTTGGCGTTTGAAGAGCACAAGCTTGACCTTTTTTCAGGCGACCAGTTAAAGCCAGAGTATCTGGCAATCAATCCCAATGGGGTCGTGCCAGCACTGGTCCACAAGGGTGTCCCGGTGATCGACAGCGCGGTGATCCTGGAGTTTATCGAAGACATCTGCCCTAACACAGCGTCGATGCGTCCGAGCGATCCGCATGAGGTCGCAAGACTGCGCGCGATGATGCGGTTTGTCGACGAGGTGCCAACTCCGGCGGTGCGCGTGCCCTCTTATAACCTCGCTTTCCTGCCGCACTTTCAGGCGATGTCCGAGGATGAGTTTCAGGCGCTTTGCGACAGCAAACCATTGCGGCGCGAGTTCCTGATGCGGATGGGGCGCACCGGCTTTCCGCAAACCGATATGGACGAGGCGATGGGTCGACTTCGCCGAGGGATTGAACGGATGGCGGACTGGCTGACACAGAGTGGCGGCCCGTGGATCATGGGCCAGCAGATCAGCCTTGTGGATCTTGCCATCATGCCCGTCATCGTGCGGATGGGCGACATTCTTCTTAGCCACGTCTGGGACAAACATACCGAAATTCAGGCCTGGCTTGAACGCTTGCGGCAAACGCCGGAATTCCAGGCGACCTACTATCACGGCGCTCTTTTGACCGAGAAGTATCCGCATCTTGCGCGACTTCATGAGGAAAGCAGGACCGCATCGTGAACCCCTTTCCCTACATGGCCGCCGCCATCCTTCTTGGCGCGCTGGTGACAATCCAACCGCTGCTGAACGCCATTCTGGCCCGCTCAATCGGCAGCCCCTATGGCGCTACGACGGTGGCCATTTTCCTAGCTTTCTTGTGCGGCCTTGCATTCATCACACTGCGCGGCAATGGCGGCGAGATCAGCGTGCGAACCTTGACTGCCGTGCCTTGGTGGGTCTATCTGACCAGCGTGATCGGCGTTCTTTTCGTGGCGGGCGGCGTGGTGATTGCGCCGGTCACCGGGGCGTTCCTGTTTTTCGTTTGCGTCATTGGTGGCCAGTTGATCGGGTCAGCCATCATGGACCATATGGGCGCCTTCGGCCTGCCTGTCCGCGAAATTTCGATACAGCGTCTGTTGGGACTGACCCTTGTCCTTGGCGGTGCAATTCTTGTGAGCAAAGGATGATCACAGACATGAACCAATCCACCGCTATGGAGCCACCGGCCCACGCGCGAGACGACATCGTTGTAGCAAACGGGACAGGGATGGTGTTCCCCGGTCCGGTCGTTGCGCTTGAAGACGCCAGCTTCCATGTGAAGCGCGGCGAATTCGTCTCGCTGATCGGTCCGTCGGGGTGTGGCAAATCAACACTACTGCGACTGGTCTCAGGTCTGATCAAGACGACGGCCGGGCAACTCAACATCTTTGGCACGCCGGTTGATGGTCCGCGGGCAGAGATTGGGATGATGTTTCAGAAGCCCACGTTGCTGGACTGGAAATCGGTCTTCGATAATGTCCTGCTGCCGATCACGTTGGCGGGGACAGTTACTAAAGCGGACCAGACACGGGCGATTGATCTGATCCACCTTGTGGGCTTGAAAGGGTTTGAATTCTCGTATCCGCGCCAGCTTTCGGGGGGCATGCAGCAACGTGTCGCCCTTGCGCGGCTCCTTACTTCGGGTGCGGAGCTGTTGTTGCTGGATGAGCCGTTCGGCGCGCTGGATGAATTCACCCGCGAACGATTGAACCTCGAACTGATGCGCATCCAAAGCGATCTTGATGCGACGATCTTGTTTGTGACGCACAACATTCAAGAGGCCGTGTTCCTCGCCGATCGGGTCTTTGTCATGACACCGCGTCCAGGTCGTTTGGCCGCGACAATCGATGTGCCGCTGCCCCGACCTCGCACTATCGAGATGACAAAATCGTCCGAATACAACGACCTTGTTTTTAACATCCGCGATACGCTGGGAGGCTTCATATGAGCGAGTACGCAACGAATATACCGAGTGCGTCAGCGCCCCGTTCGATCCCGGTTTGGGCACAGCACCTTATCGTCTTTGTGTTCTTCATCAGCATATGGGAACTGGCAGTGCGCAATGAATGGGTCTCCCGGCTGATCCTGCCGTCGCCCTTTGATGTGGTCTTCGCTTGGTGGGATCTTGCGATCGTCAAGGCGCTGATCTGGAAGCATTTCTTCGTGACGCTAACAGAAGTCGTCGTTGGCTTTTTGCTGGGAGCAGGATTTGGTCTGTCCATCGCGATCCTAAGTGCAATGAACAAGACATTCCGGCGTCTGATCTCGCCCTATATGGTGGCTCTGCAAGTCACGCCTCGGATCGCCGTGGCTCCCATCATTGTGGCGTGGCTAGGCTTCAATATGGAGCCCAAGATCGCCATCGCCGCCATCATCTGCTTCTTTCCAATCTTCATCAATTCCCTCACTGGACTGATGCAGGTTGATGACGAGCGACTGGAAATGTTCGAGTCGATGCGCGCCTCGCGGTGGCAGATCTTTCGCCATCTGCAATTGCCCGGTGCGATGCCGGTCATAATGGCAGGTTTCAAGACGGGAATATCGTTGGCCTTGATCGGCGCAATCGTGGGCGAATTCGTATCCGCCAGCGTAGGGATCGGAGTTTTGATCCAACGATTCTCGTTCCAGCTTCTTTTGCCAGAAGCCTTTGCGTGCCTCATCATGCTGACGGGCATGGGCCTGTTGCTATATGGCACGGCCACATTCGCCGACCGCCGCGTCATCTTTTGGAAAGACGATAATCTGGTGACTAAGAGTGCGCATCGCTTGCGGGCGAAACATGCCGATCTGCTCAAAGAATGAGCAACGGAAGATTCAACTTGAAACCAATTCAAACAACGAAAACCAACCAAGGGAGAACACCATGAAATTGAGAATTGCAGCCGCTCTGCTAGCCGCCGCCGTCAGTGCCGCGCCTGTCGCGGCACAGGATTTGAAAGAGATCAATGTGCTCACACCGCTGCCGCGCCACACCGCGTGGTATCCGCTGCTTGTGGGTGAAGCGCTTGGATATTTTGCTGAGGAAGGCGTGTCCGTCACACTGATCGATGGTGGGGACCTACCAGCAACGGCATTTTTAGAGAACGGGCAGGTGGATCTTGCCTCGCTTGATCCTTCAGAAGTCATTCTGGCACACGAGCGCGGATTTGATTTTGACGTCGTCTATGAAGTCATGCATGGCGCTGTCGAAGGCGTCTTTGTTCTTGACGACAATCCAGTGACATCGCTGGCAGAACTGAGCGGGACCACCATCGGCATCGTAGGCGAGAGCGACCGGGGCCTACTGCTGTCAGCACTTGGTCACGCTGGTCTTACTGAAGGCGACGTAACCATTGCTGTGCTTGGTGAAAGTGCGCCATTGCTGGCCAACTCGCTAAAAAATGGTCAGGTTTCGGCCATTGTCGGCGCGATTTCCGATTTCGTCGCATTGGCGTCTCAGGATGTAATGACCAAAAACCTCCTACCGTCAGAGATGAGCGAGCAACCCGCCAACAACTACGCCATGCGCCATGATGCGATCGGCGGCGAAAACGATGCGCTGGTCGAAGGGTTCCTGCGCGGTTGGGCCAAGGGTGCTGCCGCTGGCCTAGTCGACCTTGATGTCACCCGGGCTATGGCGATGAAAGCGGATCCGGAGAACTGGGTCAACGAAGAGCTTGGTACGATCTTTTTGCAAGCGGCTCAAGGGCTTCACACCCCAGATGGCGACACCTACGGCGATCTTCGGGCCGATATCTGGGAAGCGGTTATTGCTGAAATGACCGCAGTTGGCATGATCAACGGCGACGTCCCCACAGGGGAAATCCTTAATCCTGTCTATATCGAACGGGTCAACAACTTTGAACAGTCAGACATTGAAGCTGACGTTGCGGCCTGGAAGGCCGACAACATGTAATTGGGCTGGGGCGCGGCGTTTGTCGTGCCCCGACCAATCAGGAGATTCAAGATGACTGACACCCCCGCGAAACCCGATGCGCGCGTTGCAGCGGCGACGGCACATTGGTCCCACCGGTTCTTGTCGAATGGCATTCAGTTGGCGGATTTTCAGGACGTGACCAGCAGCATCATAAGTTGGGACGATTGGTGCTCCGCCTGGGTTGCAAAAGGCGACGTGCATCATGCGCTTGGACGCGAAAGTGAAGCCGCCGATCTTGCCTTGAGTGCGGGCGAACATTTCACCGCCGCTGGTGTCTGTTATCATTTTGGCAAGTTTCTCTTCGTCCATGATGTTGCGCAAATGCGCGTGGCTCACGACAAAGCGGTTGAAAGCCGCAATCGAGCATTGCCTCTGCTTGACCCGCCGGGCGAACGCGTCGCAATCCCGTGGAATGGGGACACGCTATTCGGCAATCTGCGCAAACCGAGCGGCGTGCCGAGCCCACCTGTCGTTGTGATGATTATGGGATTGGATTCGACCAAGGAAGAGATGCACACTAACGAAGCGGTGTTTCTCGCCCGTGGCATGGCAACGCTCGCCTTCGACGGGCCGGGGCAAGGCGAAGCAGAATATGACCATGCAATCCTGCCAGAATATGAAGGCCCTGTCGGCGCGGTGATCGGCTACCTTGAAACCCGAAATGATGTTGATGCAGGCCGTGTTGGCCTTTGGGGCGTCAGCTTGGGTGGCTATTACGCCCCTAGGGCCGCAGCGTTCGAACCGCGCGCGCGCGCCTGCATCTCTTTGACCGGGCCATTCGATTTTGCCGAGGCATTCGACCGGGCCCCAGCTTTAACGCGCGAAGCCGTTATCGCCCGCACCAAGTCTGCGGATGCCGAGGCTGCTCGAAAGATAGCCGAGCGTATGTCGCTGGTCGACGTGGCGGGCCAGATCACCTGTCCGATTTATATCGTTGGGGGAAAACTTGACCGCGTGATCCCGCCCGAACATACCGAGCGGCTGGCCGCAGCCGTCTCTGGGCCGGTCGTGCTGAATATGGTTGAAGACGGCGGCCACGTGGCAAACAATCGCCCCTACAAGTACCGGACACAGGCCGCTGATTGGATGGCCGCTCATCTTTCGGCATAGTGCCAATCGCGGACCCCAAAGCTAAAGCTCCGGCAAATGGCGTCACCGAATACACACCGCCTCCTTGCTTGCCATTGGGCTGCCCAATTCCTCCGGTTGGCGGATATGCTTTGGCTATTCCATCAAACGTTGCCCTGGATAGAATTAATCCAATTTGGACAGCTCTGGCATCGCTGAGCTCTACACACGCGACAAAACTCGATATTGAGAATGGGAGCCTAGTCAGCCTGCGTTTCAGCGTCAGCATGGAGCCCCAAGTAAAAAACAGATCGCGGTAGATATCCATTGTGGATGAAATGGCGCGTGTACGGTCTATGCGAACGATTGCACAGCGTCGAGAACTGTTTAGAATGAAGTCTTGCAGAGTCGCCTTTTCAGTCGGATCTGACCATACCATTTTTTCTGTAATGTGCGCTAATCGCGTACCCCTAATGAAAGGCAAACTCATGTCAGATCATCCAGGAAATGCGCTTATGCCCAACCTGCTTACCCCGCAGGACATCGAGCCCAACTGGCGTTGGGAAGGTAAGATCCCTGCTTGGGGTCACACTGCAGTTGATTTTGAAAAGCGCGTCGATCATGACCGCCTGCGGCGCTACCGCTTGGGCCGGACACGCCAAGCCCTCAAGAACAGTGATTGCGGTACGCTTTTGCTCTTTGATGTGAATAACATCCGCTACGTATCCGCTACGAAAATTGGTGAATGGGAACGCGACAAAATGTGTCGCTTCTGCCTGCTGACGGGCGATGATGCCCCTTATGTCTGGGACTTCGGCTCGGCCGCCGTGCACCATAAGAAATACTCTGACTGGCTGGTGCCGGATCATTGCCGCGCCGGTGTCGTGGGAATGCGCGGGACGATCCCGCCAAGTTTCGGTCTGATGAAGAAATACGCTGAAGAAATTGCGGGCCTGATTGAGGATGCTGGCATGAAGGATATGCCGGTTGGCGTGGATTACGCCGAAACGGCGATGTTCCACGCCCTGCAAGAGGCGGGCCTGAATGTTGTCGACGGACAGCAGGTCATGCTGTCGGCCCGTGAGATCAAGAACTGGGACGAAATTCAGCTTCTGACGCAGGCGGCCGCAATGGTCGACGGTGTATACCACATGATCTACGAAGAGCTGAAGCCAGGTGTGCGTGAGAACGACATTGTCGCCCTGTCTAACAAGATGCTCTACGAGATGGGCAGTGATGATGTAGAGGCGATCAACGCCATTTCGGGCGAGCGCTGCAACCCGCACCCGCACAATTTTACAGATCGCTATTTCCGCCCTGGCGACCAGGCGTTCTTTGATATTCTTCAAAGCTATCAGGGATATAGAACGTGTTATTACCGCACCTTCAACATTGGTCGCGCGACGCCAGTGCAGAACGATGCGTATGTCAAGGCGCGTGAATGGCTGGATCTGGCCATCGATCGGATCAAACCGGGTGTCTCGACCGACAAGGTGGCCGAAGTTTGGCCCACCGCTGAAAGCCTTGGCTTCCCAGATGAGCTATCGGCGTTCGGCCTTCAGTTTGGCCACGGCCTAGGTCTTGCGCTGCACGAGCGCCCGATCATTAGCCGCGCGGTCAGCTTCGAGAACCCGATGGAGATTCAGACTGGCATGGTCTTTGCGCTGGAAACCTACTGCCCGGCGAAAGATGGCTATTCCGCTGCCCGGATTGAGGAAGAGGTCGTGGTGACGGACACTGGCTGCGAGGTAATCTCGCTCTTCCCCGCCGAAGAGCTTCCCATCGCCAACCGCTACTGATTACTCCCTAACTGCCTGGCTCCCTGTTTATGGGGGCCGGGCCCTTTTTTGAGAGCCATGCCATGAGCCCTGCGAAGAAAAAGACCAACAGCGAGGACTATCTGCGCATGTATCGCCAGATGGTTCGGATCCGCACATTTGAAGACAACGCCAACCAGCTGTATCTGTCGGCCAAAATGCCGGGCTTAACGCATATGTATTCCGGAGAGGAGGCCGTCGCGGTCGGCATCTGCGAGGCGCTAGAAACCACTGATAAAATCACATCAACGCACCGGGGGCACGGTCATTGCGTCGCTAAAGGCGCCGCTTTCAAGGAAATGTTTTGCGAACTTCTGGGCAAGGAAGAAGGCTACTGCCGCGGCAAGGGTGGCTCGATGCATATCGCCGATCAGTCTAATGGCAACCTTGGCGCCAACGCCATCGTTGGCGGCTCCATGGGCATCGCCACCGGGGCGGCGTTTACCTCCAAACTTCTCGGTAAGGACGATGTCGCCGTCTGCTTTTTCGGCGACGGAGCCACGGCGCAGGGTCTGATGTATGAGGTCATGAACATGGCTGCACTTTGGAAACTGCCGGTGATTTATGCTTGCGAAAACAACGGATACTCCGAATACACCAAAACCGAAGAAATCGCCGCAGGTTCTATTACCGCCCGTGCGGAAGCCTTCGGCATTGAGGCACATCAGGTAGATGGGCAAGACGTGCTTGCCGTCAACAAACTGACGACCGATCTTGTCGCCCGCGCGCGCAAGGGCGAAGGCCCGTTTTTTATGGAATTGATGACCTACCGCTATCACGGCCACCACGTGGGTGACATCAATCGCGAATACTACCGCTCCAAGGAGGAAGAGAAGGATTGGAAGGAAAACCGCGATCCGATCATCCGCTTCCGCGCCTATCTGGTGGAGGAAGGCCTGGCGACTGAGGACGAGATCGTCGCGATGAACGACGAAATCTCCGCCGATGCAGACGCTGCCGTCAAATATGCGCTCGACGCCAAATATCCTGATGCTTCGGAGGTGGATATGCATGTCTTCACCGACATCAAACACGCGCTTGCCTGAGGAGAAGACAATGAGAGAGATCACCCTATCCCAGGCCGTCAACGAAGCCCTGGCAGAAGAAATGCGCCGTGATGAAACCGTCTTTATTATAGGTGAGGACGTGGCCGAAGCAGGCACGCCGTTCAAAGTATTGTCCGGCCTTGTCGAAGAGTTCGGCACCGGTCGCGTTGTCGATACGCCTATAGCGGAGCCGGGTTTTATGGGAATTGCCGTGGGCGCAGCAATGACAGGTACGCGCCCCGTCGTGGATCTGATGTTTGGCGACTTCATTTTTCTGATCATGGATCAGCTGTGCAATCAGGCCGCCAAGACGCACTACATGTCCGGTGGAAAGTTGAGCGTACCACTTGTCCTGCGCACGAACATGGGTGCAACGCGCCGCTCGGCAGCACAGCATAGCCAATCGCTGCACGCGCTTGTGGCACATATACCCGGACTTAAGGTCGCCATGCCATCGTCGGCCTATGAGGCAAAGGGCCTGATGAAAACAGCGATCCGTGACAACAATCCTGTCGTCATTTTCGAAGACAAACTGATGTATCAGGACAAGGCCCCTGTGCCGGAGGAAGAATTCCTTATCCCCTTCGGCGAGGCCAACATCAAACGTTCAGGCTCTGACATAACGCTGATCGGCACGTCCTCGATGGTGCAGGTCGCAGAAAAAGCCGCCGACATTCTCGCCGCAGAGGGCATCAGTGCCGAAGTCATCGACCCGCGGACCATTGTCCCACTCGACATGGATACCATCAATGCAAGTGTGCGTAAGACAAGCCGCTGCATTGTCATTGACGAGGGTCACCAGTCGTTTGGGGTGACATCCGAAATCGCCGCGCGGATCATGGAACAATCGTTCTACCACCTCGATGGCCCCGTCATCCGCATGGGCGCAATGGACGTGCCGATCCCGTTTAGCCCAGCATTGGAAGACGTTACCGTTCCTACGCCAGAAGGTGTCGCAGAAAAGGCGCGGATGCTGGTCGCGGGGGAGATGATCGATGCCGCTTGACGTCATCATGCCAGCACTCGGTATGGCGCAAGACACCGGAAAATTGGTGCAATGGCTCAAGCAACCGGGTGATCCAGTAGCAACTGGGGACCTATTGTTTGAGGTTGAAACCGATAAAACTGTCATGGAAGTTGAGGCGCAGGCCGACGGCTTCCTGACGCAAGTCAGCGCAGGCGACGGCGAGGATGTGCCGGTAGGGCAGGTCATCGCGGTCATTAGCGCCACGGCGGATAACGCTTTGGCTGCCCCGGCTGCCGCAGCACCTGTCGCAGCCCCTGAATTGACACCTGAGCTGACGTCAGCCGTGCCAACCGCACCCGTGGCTGCAGCCCCAGAGTCGAGCGATGGCCGTATCCTTGCCTCGCCTAAAGCCCGTCGCTTGGCAGCCGAAGAAGGCCTCGACCTTGGCCAGCTTGCCAATGCCGGGGTGTCAATGCCGTACCACGTATCTGACCTGATGACGCTGCGCAGTATACCAAGCGCCGCGGCACCGGGGCAGCCGGGCATCATGGTCGTGGCAAAGCAGATCACTGCGCGTTGCAGCCAGAAAGGCGCGCGCGACTTCATTGACTGGATGCAAGCTGACGGTGCAATCAAGATCCCACCAAACGCGCTGTTTGCAAGCTTTGCTGCCGGTGCTTTCCGTGCGGCAACAGAAGCCGCGACCGTTGTCGTGCACGTCTCTGATCCTGACGGCGACGGTGCGTATTTGCGCAACCCCGACTTCACCCGGCTGTCCGTTACACCTCAGGAAACTGAAGAAGACGCGACGCTGGTTCTTCATAATCTGTGTGATAGCTTTCTGACGTCGCTGCGGTTAGGCGACGCGGGTTTGCCTACCCTGAGCATCGGGGCGGATGGGGATAGCTACCTTATGACTTTCGACTTCGGCAACGACCATTTGGAAGACGCCCAAGCCATTGCTTTTGTCTCAGGCCTCGCGCGGCGTCTTGCCGACCCGCTGCATCACCTCGTTTAGGATACGACCAGCATGGAACACACCAATCTCTACATAAACGGCACATGGGTCGAAGGCGCAGAAAAAACCCGCTTTGACGTGATTAATCCCGCAACTGAAGAAGTGCTAGCCTCTGTCGCCTCTGCCGAGGTCGCCG
>NZ_JBVCWP010000081.1:0-14552 GCF_057460485.1 Boseongicola sp. | reverse complement strand
GGCCTTGCGCACGCTTTTGCCAGCTTTGTCGTTGGCTGCACTTTTGGCCGCAATTTTCTATTTGCAGCCGCGCACGATGAGCTACTTCGGGCTGAACCTGTTGTTGAATTTGGCGGTTCCGATTGCTTTGGCGACAATTGCCCAAATGTTCATTCTGTGTGTGAACGATCTTGATCTTTCGCTTGGAGCGTTTGTTTCACTTACGGCGTGCATCACTGCGACTTGGTTGAACGACACACCGCTCCTAGGCGTATTGGCACTGGCGGCCTGCGTTGTTGCCTATGGCGCACTTGGGGCGTTGATCCATTTGCGAAACTTACCCTCGATTGTCGTAACGCTGGGCATGTCATTCGTTTGGACTGGCATCGCCGTTCTGATCTTACCAACCCCGGGTGGATCGGCCCCGGAGTGGATCCGCACGCTTATGACGCTGAAACCTTCACTTGTGCCCTTTCCGATTATCGCCTCCGTAGTGATTGCGCTGGTCGTTCACATCGGGCTTATGCGCTCGGCTGCCGGCACCGTGTTGCGCGGGGCGGGGGGCAATCCGAAATCGGTCGAACGCGCCGGGTGGTCGTTATTGCGCGTCAAAGTGACGATGTTTTCATTGGCGGGCCTGTTCGGTGTATTTTCCGGGATGGCGTTGGTTGGACTGACAACATCGGCGGACGCCAATATCGCGCTTCGATATACGTTGCTTTCTATCGCTGGGGGCATTCTGGGCGGCGGTGAGTTTGTCGGCGGGCGGGTGTCGCCAGTCGGAGCAGTTATAGGAGCTATCACGCTTGCACTTGCTGGTTCGTTTTTAAGCTTTCTGCGACTTAATCCAGATTGGCAGATCGGTGCACAAGGGGCCATTCTGATCCTGGTTTTGGCCTTGCGGCTTTTAGTCAGTTCGCGGGAGCGACGCATATGACTTGGGTGTCGCAACTTGTTCAAAAACCTTGGGTTTGGGCCTGGTTCGGCGCGGTTTCGATGTGGGTCATCATTACTGGCGTTTCCGGCTTTGGCGCTGGTGGGCAAGTGATGTCCGCCGCCGCGTCTTTTGGGACGTTCTTTGTCATTGTCGCGATCGGACAGATGTTTGTCATCACCCTTGGACCCGGCAATGTGGACCTATCGATACCGGCCTGTATGACCCTGTCTGCGACGCTTGCAATGAAGTTCATGAATGGCGATCCGGGCCTTCTGGTGCCAGGATTTCTGATCTCGCTTGGTGTTGGTCTGGCGATTGGAACAACCAATTTCCTGCTGATACTTTTTCTGCGTATCCCTCCAATCATTGCGACGCTTTCGGCATCCTTTCTGTATCAATCTACAGCCATCTGGTCGAACCGCGGTCTCCGCGTGAAGCCACCTGAAGTTCTTGGCGATTTCGCCGTGGCCAAAGTTGCGGGCGTGCCGATTTTGACGCTGGTGGTTCTGGTCGTGACAGTCGGTATGGCGTTTTTGCTGCATCGTACCCGTTTCGGTTTGTCGGTGCTGGCGGTGGGTCAGAACGAGAAAGCCGCAAAACTGGCGGGGATACGGGTCGAGCGGGTTCGTTTTCTGACCTATCTGATGTGCGCCGTGTTTGCTTCCGTGTGCGGATTTTTTCTGGCTGGTTTTTCTGGTGGGGCTGCCCTGAATATGGGCGAGCAATATCTGCTAATGTCCATTGCGGTAGTGGTCATTGGCGGCACATCGGTTGCTGGCGGTTATGCCAATCTGACAGGATTGTGGGGCGCGTCACTATTCATGTTCTTACTGGTTTCAATGCTGAACACGCTTGGGCTCTCGGCGGGATATCGTTTGATAGTTACCGGCGCGATTATCGTGGCAGTGATTGTGGTATCCGGGAGAAAGTTGGCCAGATAAGATCGGCCCGAGGATTGTCAGAGCAAACCCGTTTGAGGTCGATCGTGCGGGTTCGCAGCTTGATTGGATTACATAACGCTCACCATTTCGCTACGTCAAAACCAGTGCTGAGATTACCTGGCTGGCTGTGTGGCTCTACGTTCGATTTTCGCGTTCTCTTCGGAATGTAGCGGATCTTCTGCATGGGCATTGTCAGATTAGACTCATCTGCTACGGTTTGGGGGAGGAATTTCGGCGGCATTCGTGTCGCGCTGGTTGATGATCATCAAGAATACAAAGAAATTGTGCCCGAGCTTAAAGGCTCCGAGCAGTGGCAGAGCGATTAGATCCGTTTAATCTGACACTGCCGTCGCAGGCGTTGGTCATGGAAAGGAGCGTCTGTTGCCGCAAAGCACATCAACATTGACGCTCTTTCGCAACCAGACTTTCCGGATGCTGTGGATTGCGGCGCTTGCCTCAAATTTCGGGGGGCTTGTCCAAGCGGTAGGAGCGGCCTGGCTGATGACGTCGCTGACCCAGTCCCAAAGCATGGTGGCGCTTGTGCAGTCCTCAGTGACACTGCCGATCATGATATTCTCGCTCCTGGCAGGGGTTTTCGCCGACAATTTTGACCGCCGCAGGGTCATGCTGATCGCACAATCCTTCATGCTCTTGGTTTCGATCGTACTTGCCGTTCTGGCCTATGAGGGGCTTCTGTCACCCTGGCTGCTCTTGACGTTCACTTTTCTGATCGGTTGCGGCACGGCTTTGCACAACCCTTCTTGGCAGGCATCAATGGGCGATATCGTGTCGCGCGACGAACTTTCGGCAGCCGTCTCGCTAAATAGCATGGGCTTTAACCTGATGCGCAGCATCGGTCCCGCTGCAGGCGGCGCAATCGTGGCCATCTCAGGTGTCGCGGCAGCGTTTGTAGTGAATGCCTTCAGCTACTTTGGCATCATTGCCGCCCTTTGGTTCTGGCGGCCTGCCACTCCACAGCGCCGCCTGCCACGCGAACCCATGGGCAGTGCGTTTTCTGCTGGGCTTCGGTATGTTGCCATGTCGCCTAACCTGATGAAAGTGATCTTTCGTGGCTTTCTGTTTGGCCTATCGGCCATCGCGATCCTGGCGCTGTTGCCGCTGATCGTTCGGGAACTCTTACAGGGCGGGGCCTTCGTGTATGGCGTGCTGCTGGGGTGTTTCGGGGCAGGGGCAGTGTGCGGCGCGCTGCTAAACGCTCGCTTACGGGCACGATTTCACAATGAACATATTACGCGCGCGGCGTTCCTTGCCTTTGCGGTCAGCAGCATGACACTGGGCCTAAGTCATCACTACATGTTCAGTGGAGCGGCATTGCTGTTTGCCGGCGCAAGCTGGGTGATGGCCCTTTCGTTGTTCAACGTTACGATCCAATTATCCACACCACGCTGGGTGGTCGGCAGAGCCCTCGCGCTGTACCAGACCGGCGTATTCGGTGGCATGGCGGGTGGAAGTTGGGCTTGGGGCGCCATGGCCGAAAATTTCGGCGTGGACCGGGCGATGTTCTCGGCCGCCGCCCTATTGATTGTTGGAGCAATGGTCGGCTTACGCGTCCCGCTCCCTGACTTCACAAACCTCAATCTCGACCCGCTCAACACCTTTAAAGAGCCATCTTTGCGTCTGGATCTTAAACAGCGGAGTGGCCCCATCATGATCATGGTCGACTATGAGATTGTCCAAAACGATGTGCCCGAATTCCTGGCCGCGATGAGTGAACGGCGACGCGTCAGAATTCGCGACGGGGCGCAGCAGTGGACGCTGCTGCGAGACCTGGAAAACCCTGATATCTGGACCGAGACCTATCATGTCCCCACCTGGGTTGAGTACATTCGCCACCATGAGCGACGAACCCAGGCCGATGCAGAGTCCTACGAGCGCCTCTTGAAGCTGCATCGTGGAAAAGTGCGCCCCAAAGTGCATCGCATGATCGAGCGCCAGGCGATCCGTCTCAAAGACAACACTCCGTTAAAGACCGAGAACTCCAAAGCGCCTGAGTGAAGATCTTTTCGCGGATTGTCAGATTAACCTCATCTGTTGGATTTTGGGAGGAGAATTCCGGCTGCTTTAGCGCCGCGTGATCGAGAATCATCAAGAAAATATGGAAATTATGTCCTAGCTTAGACGTTCAGGGCGGCGGCAGAACGCATAGACCCGCTTAGCCTGACACCGCCGACAGCACCATTCACATTGCTTGTCGTTTTGTTCCATTGCGTTGGCGCGGTGCGTCGAACTGGGCGCGACTGAGGATTTGGTTGGTGTTGTCGACAGTCAGGCGAAAGGCACGGTTGCTGTGGAAGAAGGTCAATCGCCAGACCCCCTCATCCTCGCCCACGCCCTTCGCGCACCGCGAGGAGATCACATTGGGCCGCATGAGGCCCTGGATCACCAAAGCGGCAACTCCTAAGGCTTCCGCGATGATCTCTGCGTCTACGACGAAGCCATCATTGCCAGTTTCGATCGTTGTCACCTCGCATCTTTCCAAAAGCAATTGGCTGCGGCCACGGTCGCGAAATGCGTGGCAACCACCTGACTGACGGAGATCAGTGCCTCAGCATCTTCGGCATAGGCCGAGCGCAGGCGATCGCGGGCGTCCGGATCCGGTTAGGTCGGTTTGATTGCCATGCGTGAGAGCTTTACGGCGAGGTCATATCCTTCCTCGGGGGCTTCCGTGATCAGGGTCGGTAGCCAGGTCGGCATGTCCTTATCCTGTCGTCTTTCGGTGTCAGGGAAGGTTAAACCGCGCCAATATACCCCATTCGCTTTGAGATTGCAGCGACCGCCTCCAGCAACGGAGCGCTGTATCGGCGCGCATCATCCAGGCGAAACAGCGGGACTGAAACGCTAACGCTGGCGACCGGGTTGTCAACGGAATCGCAAATAGCTGCACCAAAACAAACAATACCAATCTCGTTTTCCTGATCGTCGCATACATAGCCGTCCTGATCTGCTTGTCGCACGATCGCCCGCAGTGTTTCGCGATCCGTTGTCGTAAATTGAGTGAATGCGGGCAGATTGATCCGACTGATCAGATCATTGGCTTTTGCTACCGACATCGCGCTGAGGAATCCCTTGCCAACAGCAGTCGAGTGAAATGCAACACGCGTTCCAATCGTCGATGCCATCCGAACAGCCTCCTGGCTTTCGATTTTATCAATATAGACAAGTTCATCTCCGGTTCGGATCGCCAGATGAACGGTCTCACCTGTCGCTTCTCGCAGGCGCTTTAGAAAGGGTTCAGCTACTTTGCGAACATCATTTTGCGCCAGAGCCGTTCGTGCCAGGCTGACCACACGCCCACCAATACGATAGCGGTTCTCAGCGGTGGCTTCGATCAGTCCTTCCGCCGCAAGCGAGGCGATGATCCGGTAAAGAGTTGGTCGCGTCAGCCCGCACTGCTTCATAAGGCTAGCGCGGCTCACGGCGTCTTCGGCATCAGCGATTAGCTGCAGGACGCTAATGCTGCGCGCAAAGCTTTGGGCTCCCTGAACTGAAGTTGACATTTACCAGACGTCCTTACGGTCTTGGCAATTGACAGTGCCGTCATCGCCATGCAAACATTTCACTAAATGGTCAATAGTCCATAATATGGACAAATTCAAGCAGAGAAAGTCACCGCATGGTCATGACGTTTTCTCCGACAGTTCTGGTGACAGGGGCAACAAGCGGTATCGGCCAGGCAATTGCCCGAGGCTTTGCAGACGCTGGCCATGTGGTTCTGGCCGTTGGCTTGGGTGCAATCCCAAAGGCTGAGGGAAACCTCATTTATTCCGCCCTGGACGTGCAAGATGGCCCTGCAGTAACCGCGCTAGTTGCGCCGCTCAAGGGGCTTTGCGTTGTCGTCAATGCAGCGGGCACAATTAGGCGTGAGGCCGAGCATGATCCTGATGTATTCCAGCAGGTCATCGACATCAATCTAAACGGCACAATGCGGGTCTGTGCCGCTGCGCGGGACGCCTTGGCGGCGAACAAGGGGACGATTATCAACATCGCCTCGATGCTCAGCTACTTCGGCGGCGGTTTGGTTCCAGCATACTCAGCCTCGAAGGGCGGCATCTCTCAGCTGACAAAATCATTGGCCATCGCATATGCACCGGATGGAATTCGGGTCAACGCACTGGCGCCCGGATGGATCGCGACACCGCTAACTGATGCCCTGCGCAATGACCCTATGCGCTCAGACGTCATTCTCGGACGCACACCTATGGCCCGTTGGGGCACGCCCGAAGACCTGATCGGTCCGGCGTGTTTTCTTGCAAGTCCCGCCGCCGCATTCGTGACCGGAACCATACTCAACGTCGATGGCGGATACGCCGCAATGTGAATCAAAAGGATCTTCGAATGCCAGTAGCAGAAGTTGATGAAAACCCCCGCGTTCCTTATCAATTGCCAATGCCGCCTGATGCATTGCCCGAAATCGTGGTGGCCGACGCGCTCTCCGCCAACGATGACCGCATGTGGGTGCAACAGGCCGAGCATGTGTTCTTTCGCCCGTTGTGTCTGAATGTCTCGCAGGGCTATTGGATGAATTTGCTGAAGGTGACGAAGTCGGGCGTACTGTCACGCCACCGTCATCCCAACGCGGTGCACGGTTTCGTTCTGAAGGGCCACTGGCACTACCTTGAGCACGACTGGGTCGCCGAGGAAGGTAGCTATGTCTTCGAGCCTCCGGGCGAGACACACACGCTGGTCGTGCCCGACGATGTCGACGAAATGATAACCTACTTTCAGGTGAACGGGGTGATGTACTACGTTGATCCCTATGGCAAACATCTGGGTTACGAAGACGTCTTTACCAAGATCGATATGTGCCGTGCGCATTTCGAGAAGGTTGGTCTGGGAGCCGACTATGTGAAGAAATTCATTCGATAGGACAGAAACGTCAATCACAAGGTAATGACATCTAAAGGATTCAACGAGGCCTACAGAACGCAAGCCATCTGGATTCAAATCACGAAAGGAATTCCACATGAATATATCTGGCAAGAGAGCCGTCGTCTTTGGCGGTACATCGGGCATTGGCCTTGCTACCACACAGATGCTGGCCGCTGGCGGGGCAATGGTCACAGCAATTAGCCGCAATCCTTCCAAAGCCGGGCCATTGCCCGCAAATGTGATGACCCAATCCTGCGATGTACTTGACGGAGCAGCTGTCGAGGCTTTGCTGAACAATCTCGGTCCGATAGATATTCTTGTGAGTGCCGCAACGGGTGGCGGGCGTGCAATCGGTCCGTTTCTCGAAATGGACATGGACGGCTTCAAGAGTTCCTTCGACAAACTTTGGGGTTACGCCAACGTCGTCAGATATGGCGCCGGACATGTGACAGACGGCGGTTCCATCACGCTCGTTTCCGGTGCACCTGCGCGGAACTGTCGACCGGGGCAGATTGCTCTTTCCTCTGTCGGCAACGCGGTCGAAGCGATGGTGCGCGCGGTGGCTCGTGAGGTGGCGCCTCGCATCCGTATCAACGTGGTTTCTCCCGGCACGATTGATACGCCTATGGTGCCTGTGCAAGGTGCTGAACGTGAAGCGCTTTATGACAAGATGACCCAAGACAACCTGATCCCGCGCGCCGGCACTGCAAACGAAGTGGCAGAGGGAATTCTGTTTGTGATCAAGAACGGTTTTGTCACCGGAACGACGGTGGATGTGGATGGGGGATGGCTTCTCGGTTGAGTTCAGCGCTCCCTCCCAAGCATGGATTAGGTGGTGTCAGAGGAAACTGTTATGAGCCGGGCAGGGCGGCGACCCGAGCTTCTCGGGATGACAAAACGCAGCCCTTTTCGCAATTTCAAGACGAACCCCGAGATCGTACGACTGGCTGTGATGCTGCACGCACGCTTCCCGCTTTCGCTTCGGAATGTCGAAGACCCGCTGCCTGAGCGCGGGATCGAGTATCAGCCACGAGACGGTTCGGTTTTGGTGGAACAGATTTGGGCCGATGTTCGTTTTATCGCGAGGGGCCGAAAGTATATATGCAACTATGCCCAACAGGCCGTTTGCGTTGAACGAAAGTGTGATTGGACCGCTCAGAGGATTTTGGTGCAACATGCCGGCGCATTGTGACGTATCGGCTGTTTTTGTCACCGCTGTTTTGGGAGATTCTTGCCATGCTAACCCGGCGCCATTTTGTTGCCACAACCGCTGCGCTCTTCTCGTCGCCAATTGCGGGTGCCGCGTTTGGTGAACCGACTGATTTGGGTTCCTATCAGGCGCCGATCGTGGCAGCCCCTGTGTCGCCGCCGTCAATGTGGGCCAAATGGGACGCCCAGGTGACGCCGGTGAACTATGATCCGGCCACGTCGAACCCTTGGGGCCTCGACAAGCGATTTCTACCAGCACGCGTTGACGCCAATGACGGACTGACCCCCGGTGACATTCACGTCGATGCCGTTGCACGCTATCTTTATCACATCCAGAATGATGGCACCGCGCTGAGGTTCGGCGTCGCCATCGCCCGGGGAAATTTATACGAACCGGGAACCTATACGATCAGGCGCAAAACAAAGTGGCCAACTTGGCGGCCAACCGAAGACATGATCCTCCGCGATCCCGGCGCTTACGCTCAATTCGAGAATGGTGTGGATGGCGGCCCTAATAATCCACTCGGTTCTCGGGCCTTTTATCTTTTCGTGGGAAACCGCGACACGTACCTTCGTATTCACGGTACCCCGCAACCTCGCTCGATCGGCGGGCGCGCGAGTTCCGGCTGTGTAAGGATGGTGATGGCGCATATCATAGGGCTTTACGGCCAGGTATCGCCCGGCGCGACGGCCTTTCTGTACCCACCTGAAGGCTCAGTCAGCGCGAAAAGCTGACTGGATTGCGCAGTTTTGGAAGCTTGCGCTCCGTGCGGCGAGGGCAAGTATGCGGGTGTTCGTGCGTGCCGGATATTGTTGCGACGACGTTCGATCACTGACTGAGGCCGCCAGATCGGGGCAGTACAATCGTTTAGATTAATGAAGTCTAGCTGGTTGCGATCGGTTCTGATCGCGGCCGGGTGCAAATTTTGTTGCCGCGGACGGTTATGAGCGGAAGCATGGTTGTTTCAACCGGTCCGACATGCTGATACCAGTAACATCCATCCTCCGGCAGAAGACGGACAGCTTCAAGATCCTGATAGGGGGCAGCCATTGCGATAACGGCTTCGGGTAGGTCGTCAATGAAGCCTGTGTTCGCACCGCCAGTTCCGTTTATGCCCGAAGCATTGCACGCACTGAGCACGAAAATTGACGAATTTGCTACAATGTTGCGGACCTTCATAATTGCCGTTCCTAACTATTTATCTAATTGGAGATGGTTCCATCCAGCATTGGCACCATCTGCTTGCGTCCGCATTTGCATCTGGTACCAAAACTCTGGTTGTTAGACAAATGCCGTAATCGCGTGGTGCTGCGCGGGACTATTTTCAAGCGCATTTGAAGCAGCCCTATCTCAGGCCAGACTTAGGATCGCCCGCCTCAAGTGTTTTTGAGATTGTTGCTCGCGTCCACAAGACTGCGCGCAGAATCTTCTATATCGGTAAAGAAACTATCTGTTTCAGTGCTTTATAGGCTTGAAATACCGCGCTACGCTTAGGGGCCTTGACCTTCTGGTGACTGGAACCCCTATCTCGAAGTGAGCTATAGATAGGGGAGAATTCATGAGTGACCATTTGCCTGGCCGGCGCGCGCGCCGACGAACAGGCCGCCTATGTCGGCCCAATGCACCCTGAAGTGTGGCAAGAAGGCCGGGCGCCTCGTATTGATTTATGTCAGCGCGAGGAAAGCGGATGCGGGTATTGTGACCGAGTGGGGGTCCGATCTGAGCTTGGCGGCAATCTCATTCCGGTTGTAACTCAGGAAGGTGGCCCTTTTTGACCAAGTCTGAACAATTAACTGCCCGGCAAAACCTGACCGTGGCACAGTCCACGGAACCCGCCCGCGCGTCGCGTGTCCCAGCCCTGCGCCCTGCAATGCAACCCTCTGTCCCCAAACTGCGTTTATGGCTCTGGGGCATCCTCGGAATCTCCGGTCTAGCGCTAGCCTTCGTCGCGTCTTCGCAACTTTGGATGGCGCGAGCCCCGGCAGTCTCAGTCGAGATTGCCGCATTCTCCCCCATCACGCGGGTTCTCGCTGTCAATGGCCGGATCGCAGCAGTTTCCTCGGTTGAACTTCGCGCAGCCGGGACCGGCAGGCTAATCGCGCTTCCCGTGGTTGAGGGTGATTTGGTCGAGGCGGATCAGATATTGGCCCAGGTCGATGCGAAGGCACAGAATGCCGCTGTTCGCCAGGCCATGGCTGGCCTTGATGCTGCCCTTGTTGCTCAGCAACAGGCGCTGGCAACCTATGAGCGCGATGCGGCTCTCGGTGCGAATGTCGCAAAGACCGTGCTGGAGAGCGATACTCGTGCTGTTCAATCGGCCGCACAGGACGTGGCTCGTATGAGCGCCGCCCTCGATCAGGCGCAGGCCTTGCTGGAGAGCTACACCATACGCGCCCCGATTCTCGGCAGCATCCTAGCGCTCGACGCCGAGGTCGGACAACTCGTCGGGCCCTCCACTCCGCTGCTGACGCTGGCTGATCTAAGCGAATTGGTGGTCGAAGCGGATGTGGACGAAGCCTATGCCACTCAAATCGTCCGCAACCAGCCCGCGGTCTTGCAACTGGCGGGCGATATCGGCACTCGTGAGGGGCATGTCACCTTCGTCTCGGCCCGCGTGGACGAAGCTACGGGCGGTCTCGCCATCAAGATAGCTTTTCACGCGCCCGTTACGGCCCCCATCGGCTTGACAGTTGCGACGAATATCATCGTCGATCAGCGCAGTGCGGCGCTGACCGTTCCACGCACCGCCATGCTGACGAACACGGGCGAGCTTGGGGTTCTTGTGGTCACAGATGGCTTGGCACAGTTCCAGCCTCTTACAGTCCTGGATTGGCCCGCCGCGCGCTTGATCGTGACCGCAGGTCTGACCGAGGGCGACGTGGTGATCGCGGATGCGACTGGGATCGCGGCCGGGCAAGCCGTCCTGGTGGACCAGCCCTGATGCTTTACGCGCTCAAGATAGCGGCCCGGTACCTGACGGCGAACAAGGCGCAGACAACGCTTCTGGTGGTGGGCGTCGCGGTGGGTGTTTTCATTTTCATCTTCATGTCCGCCCTGATCGGGGGACTTGCCGAATTCATTATGCTGCGCACCGTGGGCGACATCTCGCATATCACCATCGAGGCCGAGACCGAAGATCCCGCTCTGCTGATATCGCCTGAGGGTCATGTGCTCGTCGTGACCGAACGAGGCCGTACGCGAACAGCGACTTTGGCCGAGGCAGCCACGTGGCTGCCTCTGATCGAGGCCGTACCGGGGGTCCGCGCCGTCTCGCCGCAGATCAGCGGCGCGGGGTTCCTGACTCGTGGGGCCCAAGTCAGGCAGGTCAGCGTGACGGGGGTGGAGCCGGGGCGCGAGTCCATGATCCTGGATCTGAGTGGCTATATAGGCGAAGGCTCGGCGCGGCTGAGCTCGGGACTGATTGTGCTTGGCCGCGATCTAGCAGACGATCTGGCCTTGTCGCTCGGTCAGACACTGCGGGTACAAAGCTCGAATGGTGTCACGTCGGCCCTGACGCTGAGCGGAATCTTCGAGACGGGTAACGCTGTAATGGATAGCGCACGTGCCTTCGTCAGCCTCTCTACCGCACGCACGCTCTTTGCCATTCCTCAAGGCGTGACTCGGATCGAAATAAAGCTCAATGACCTGAACGCTGCCGACGCCACGGCCCTTCGGATCCGAGCGTTGACGGGACTTGATGCTGTCCCCTGGACGGATGGAGCCGAACAGCTGATGGAGGCCTTGGATGCGCAGGCGCAGACCGGGTATTTCCTGAAAACCTTCGCGCTCATTACCATAGTGATAGGCGTTGCCTCGGCGTTGTTGCTGTCCACCTATCGACGTCGCCCTGAGATCGGAATCATGCGAGCGATGGGGGCCCCGCGCAGCTTTGTCGTCTTCGTCTTCGTCACGCAAGGGGCTTTGATCGGACTGATGGGAGGGCTCATGGGGGCGGCACTGGGATACCTTGCGCTTCTACCCTTCCCCTCGCGGGATGCGTTCGAGCCGGGAATGTTGCCGATGGACATAACTCAGGGCTCCTATGGCCTCGCCATCACCCTGACTGTAGGTGGCGCCATCCTCGCCTCGATACTACCGGCACGCTCAGCTGCGCGGGTCGATCCGGTCACGGCGATTGGACAATGAGCAAGCTTCTGGAGGTGCGCGACCTGGTTCAGACATACGGTACGGGCGAGGTGGCAACACGCGTGCTGCGAGGTCTGTCCCTGAAGCTTGAGACCGGAGAGATGGCCGCTTTGCTGGGCCCATCGGGTTCGGGCAAGAGCACGCTTCTGACGATTCTCGGAACGCTGATGAAGCCAACATCGGGCAGTTACGAGATGCTCGGCCAGGACATGATCGCCGGCGATGACGCCACGCTGACGGATTTTCGCAATCTCCACATCGGCTTCGTGTTCCAGTTTCACAACTTGCTGCCCGACTTCACGGCCCTCGAAAACGTAGTCTTTCCCACCGCCATCCGAGCGGGACACGAGACGCCGGCTGCCCGTGCTCGTGCGCGCGCACTGCTGGTGCGCATGGGGCTGGCCGACCGGATCGACTTTCCCACGACCAATCTTTCGGGCGGGCAGAAACAACGCGTCGCTGTCGCGCGGTCTCTGATGAACTCCCCCGAACTCGTGCTCGCCGACGAGCCGACCGGTAACCTCGACCGCGCCTCTGCGATGCAGGTGATGGAACTGATCGCGGAGATCAATCACGAGGAAGGCACGACCTTCCTGATCTCGACGCATGACGAGAAGATCGCAACACTTTGCCGTCGCGAGATCGTGGTGGGGGACGGTGTTGTGACGGGATAGGACGAGCCAGGGTGAGAGCGTGTGCAGGTGCGATTTTGGGAGTGCCAACTCTTTGGACCCCCAGACAATATGAGGCAATTTGGGTGAGGATGATTTGTGTGATGACGTATCGGCTTGACTCAATGCCCACTTCGTCCGGCGGGATCAACCGGTCGACGCAACACCTGCATTAGAACGCCCTGCGGGGGTTTCGTATCCCAGCGTCTTTCGAGGTCGTTTGTTGAGCTGTCTTGCAACGGCACTCCGCTTAGCTTGACTATTTATCGACAAATTCGTGCCTGTTAGGAAGTACTGTCGCAGCAAGCGGTTGGTGTTTTTATTTGTCCCGCGTTGCCGCACACCGCCCGGTAGTCGCTGCTTGCAGCGATGAGAGCGGCTCTATGCAATTGCGTCGACCTTTTTTGAATGTGGATCGGAAGGCGTGTGCAGCCTGAGATGTCGGACAAATGCGCGTGCGACACGCGGGAGTGGCCGTTCATCTGACATCACGAAATAGCTACGGTATTCGATCGGGGAGACAAAGTGGCGAAAAGCAAGTTCACCTGAGCGATAGTGGAATACCGGAAACGGATTGACGACCGCTATTCCCAGCCCTTCTTTGGCCAGATCGACAGCCGCGAATGACGTTGAAACTTCTGCCATGATACGCGGTTTACTGCGTTCTTGATTGAGTATCCTATCAAGCTGACTGCGACGAGCATGGCGTTTTGAAATCGCGACAAAGGGTTGATTATGCAGGTCAATCGGATGCACTTCGTCTCGTTGCGCAAGCGGGTGGTCTGCGGTCATGACGCACACCGCCGATGACACGCGATAGGCTAGGGATTTGACGCCAGACCTTGCCAGTTCGATTCCCGTCAGGCCCAAATCGAAACGATCATCTAGTATGCCACGGGTAACCTCATCCGAGGTGCTCACTTCAAGGCTGACAAAGAAATGCGGGTTGATTGCTAGGAAACTGGCGATTTGGCTTACAAGGAAGCGATGAGCGTAAGTGGGTGGCGCAATCAGGCGAAGGGTCTCAGGCACCGGTTGGGCAGGGCCATCAATCCTGTCGAGCGCCTCGAACAACGGGTCTAGACGGTGGTTCAGCCGAACGGCTTCTCTCGTTGGGCGCAATCGACCGGCTTCACGTTCGAACAAGTTGAGACCTGTGCGCGCTTCAAGGCTGCCGATCGAGCGGCTTATGGCGGATTGCGACAAACCCAGCCGTTCGGCTGCAGACGTTGTTGTTCCGCCCTGCATCAATGCACGAAGGGCCTGATATTCGGGCAAGCTGTGCCACGATTTGCGCGCCATTATAGCCCTCTTGCAGAAACCACATAGGAATATGCGTATAACTCATAGAGTTTCGACTCGTCCATGAAATAAAATTCGGTACTGTTGCGTTAACAAAAAATCCGGGGACTGTATTGAACGCTGCCACCACGCCTATAATATTTGATGGTCATAATGACGTGCTGCTGCAGCTCTATCGTGCAGGCGGTCTGTCAGCGTCGGAGAGCTTTGTCAGCGGGCGTGACGGTGCATTGGATGCGATCAAAGCGACGGCCGGCGGGTTTGGTGGCGGCTTCTTCGCGGTTTATATCCCGTCGCCGTTGGACAATGCGTTCAAAATGGAAGAGATGGCAAAGCCAACCTACGACTTGCCATTGCCTGATGTCATCGATTGGGAAGACGCACTACCAACTGCCATGTCGATCGCGGCGATCCTTTTTGATCTGGAAAACAAGGGCGCATTGAAAGTCTGCCGCAGCGTTGCTGATATCCGCGCG
>NZ_JBVCWP010000080.1:0-14681 GCF_057460485.1 Boseongicola sp. | reverse complement strand
GCGCTCTTCGTCGGTCAGATCCAGCTTGGGTTTCAGGGGTGGTGTCAGACCGCCTTGTTGCACAGATCAGCTGTAACTGGAAACGCGCCCTACCCGAGACGGATTTCAGGCGGTGCGTTCGAAATGCGGGCGCCCAAGTCCAGTCATCCGGTTTAGAATCCGGACGCCAATCTTGACTTTTGTTTTCTGATTTTCGAAGTTGCGCGCCTTTAGCTTGGGCCCAATAACTGTTTTCTAGCGGCCCATGAGGGTCTCACCTCGGCTGCGTTGATTGTAGCCAGGGGCTTTCTGCCAGGCCATCCGCCCGCGGGCTGCGATCTCGGCGATATCGCAGTCACGTACCGTCGGATCCTGTGCCGCATCAGGGCTCGGGCTGGCATTCTTGGGAGGAGGAATTGTGGCCTCAATCATCGATCCGAAACGCGCGGTAAGAAGGTCGCGTGTTGGGCCACCGTCGTATGCACCGTCTGCCAAAAACTGGGTGACCGGGCCGGCTATTTGGTCCAGCAGACCCGGTAAGGCTGTCGGATCACCAACCTCATCTGTCGTCAGCTCGTCGCAGACAATCTCACCGCTGACAAGGTCCAACCCCAGATGCAGCTTGCGCCAATGCTTGCGTTTTACCTTTGTTTTATTCTTTTGAACGCACCACTCGCCTTCACCAAAGATCTTCAGGCCGGTACTGTCCACGACCAAATGGATCGCGGCGTGGTTGTCGGCGCGTGACTTTTTGCGATTTTAGGCTGCTGCCCCGGCGCGACAAGGTGGAGAAGTCTGGCACTACGACCTCAACCCCCAGAAGCTTGGCAATTGAACGCATCAAGCCTTGGGTTTGACGCAGCGGCTGCGTGAAAACCACACCCGAAGTCAGACACATTTCAATCGCCAGATCAGAGTAACGTGACTGCCCGCCACGCGTCTTGCGGCGTGGAGCCGCCCACAAAGCTAGCGCGTCTTCGCTGATCCACATCGTCAGATCACCACGCCGACGCAGGCTCTCATTGTACTCCGCCCAATTGGTCACCCGATACTTCTGCTTGAGGATTTTGTCACGGCGCGTGGCGTTGAATTTGTGCGGCATCTATAGCATCCTGAAGAGAATAGTCCGCACAAGTATTCGCGGAGGCGCGATCCCTGCAACAAGGCCACCTATACCGACCTTCAGGTCTCGTGCTTGGCCCTGTAGCTCAATTCAAGCACTCCACTCAACTCGATCAGAGGCAATACTCAGTCCAAAACCTGATTTTCGCGCGAGAGAATAACGATCTGGATTCAGAATGCCTGATCTGCCAAAGGTCAGCGGTGACTGCGTAAGATCTTGCTTTAGCAGAATCTTACCGAAAGCGCCTTCTCGGGCTAGCGGGCTCTTGCCTAGTGCGTGCCCGACAGTCATCGCCGCTCGGGTTAGCAGACTGGTTTCACCCACGTGCGCCCCAAGAATCACGCTCATACCTCGAGCGTGCGCAGCCTGCGCAAGCTCAATTGAGCGTAGAAGGCCACCGCATTTAGATACGCGGACATTTGCAACCCAGCTGTCTGGCTGCCCCGAATACTGATCAAGTTGAGAGGCATTGATGAGGCTTTCATCAAGAATAATAGCGACACCCAGTTCTTGGGATATCCTTTGCATTCCAGAGACATCACCTACGGAAAGTGGCTCCTCAATAGCCCAGACATTGCGGTCAATTGCGTTGATGTGCTCTATGCATACCTCTGGTGCTTTCCACAGATTATTCGCATCGACACGAATTGTCGCGTGTTGGGGTAACCGGGCGAGCTTTTGCTTGTCACGCTCGAGGTTGGTGTTCAGCTTGATCTTGAAATCGGACAGCCCCACAACTGAGTATGCAAATGCCGCGATGCCGGTTTTTAGAGGTGAGCTGTCACCAAGCACAGCGCTGTAGCGCATCGGGGCACGCAAAGGCGGATACCCAAGATATTCCTCGATCGACAACCCATCACGCCGCGCAAGAAAATCCAATAGCGCCATCTCGACGGCGGCGAAGGCCGCTGGATTCTGAGATACTTGAGTTTCATGAGATTCGATCCACTCCCGAATTGTCGATTGATCCGCGCAAGACTCAACAAGGTTGGGCCCGTACTTAGAGACAAATACCTGAGCGGTTTCTTCAGTTTCTCCGGTAACATAACTTCGCGGGCAACCTTCACCAAATCCGCTGATCCCACTTCGATCGGAAACCTCCACAATAATATTAGATGTTGCTGCACGAGAAGCAGACGCATGAGAAAATCGGAATCGAAATTTGCTGGGAAAATGCCCCCATCTCAGGACCGGCGACATCAGCGTGACCCGTCAGGAGATGTTGCATCTTCCAAGACTACCCAGGGGGCAAGCTTTGCTGACCAGTCTCGCTGATAGCCTAGGATGACGGGTTTGTATTGCGCTTCTCGCACTCCTGCTGCCACGCTTTGGTCTCGCAATGCGCTCATTGTTCCCGGCTTTAGTCGTCGCCCAATCAAGGGATAAAGTCGGTCGCTTGCACGTTTGTCTGCGTATTCGCTGTTCACTACTTGAAGCTGCTGGTCCACGAATGCAGCAAAGGCATATGGGTCAGCTCCTCCATTAGTTTCGATCAGAAATTCATACCTTGCTGCCGTCTCGTCAGCGAGAAACATGTAACCACTGACAGAGAGCCCCAAAGAGGAGATCAACGTGGACGCAGCCGTAATTACTTGATGCTCGCTGAGCTTCTCGCCCGTAATATTTGTAACGCCGCGTCCCTTCTGCAGAAAGCTCAGGCTTGGACAGGCTCCGATGCCGGTTTTGGCGCGCAAAAGATCATTGATATTATAGCGATAGAGGCCTGACTGAGTTGTAACAAAGACATAATATTCTTTGCCGTGTACTAGCTCATGGATTCCCACGAAGTGTTGTCTGTTTTCATCCCAGTCTTCACGCAAAACGAATTCGTACACGTGCTCGGTAATCAAGGGCATACAAATATTTGAAAGGGCATCGAAATTGAATGTGCCCATGAATTCGCTTGCGGCGTATCCGTATTCCACAACCTTCACTGAGGCGGGTAGATTGTGGCGAAGTTTTGAAAGAGCGACGCCGCAACTTCCACCAGTCCAAGTTGCAATCGCCGCGAGTCTTGGCCACACGATTTCCGGCGACAATCGAGAGTCAGTCTCAAGCGCCTGACGCAGACTTAGCAATCTCCCAGGCTCTATTTTCTGAAAGATTTCGCCGACTACCGAAACAACGGATGGATGAAGGTTTTTGGCCGAGCGGGTTTCAAGCGCATCAAGAAGTAGTTCCTGATCAGCCTCAATAATCTCGCAGACTTTTAAAATAGAAGAAGGGTTCGCCGTTCCAATGCCGCTGATATCGGAGCGTGACAAAGCTGCTAGTGCGTAGACCTGATACTTCGCCGCGACGTCGCAAATCTCAAAGGTTTGAGCGGGAATAGCGAACTTTGCGGCGAGAAGGCGCGGGAGCGATTTATAGGCACTTCCCGAACTGGATCCGTAAGCGACACCGTTTTCCAGGCGCCCTTCGATCGGTGGGCTGGCCATTCCTAGAATTGCCCCCGAGAAGAACCCGGTGCTTTGCCATGTAGACAAAGACAATAGTCGTTGAGTTAAACGCATCTGACGCAGCCCGTTTTGGGTCACTGGTATAAACTTGCTTCTTCCAGTCGTTCCGCTGGTCTTGGCGCAATATACAGTTGGCTCGATGGTGAGAGCAGACTCACCTGATATTTGTCGTTCGATATACGGTTGCAGAGTATCAAATGTCTGCACCGGCACATTTTCACGAAACGATTTCATGTCGTGGATGGCTGCAAAGTTATGCCGTCTTCCAAAATCTGTTTCGGCGTTTGCAGCGACAATTTTCAACAATAGTTTTTCCTGCACTTTCGCAGGGTCAGCGAAGGCTTTTTCGACCGGACCGCGATACACAGACAAAATCCAATACATCCCGAGATCTATCAGTCGGTTTGTGATCGCGCCGGAGGCAATCATTTGTCTGTCGCGTCCGTTGGCGTTGTAAACGGCGCCATGAGTTGGGCGCGAAAACTGTTGGGCCAGTTTCGATTTTCAATTCCGACGCGCCCAACCTCACGGTTCGCCGGTAGATACCGGGTTCCAAAAATCGTATCCCATATAATAAGGTTGTTGCCATAGTTCGAATTTGCTTCAGATATCTTCGCTGAATGATGCCATCTGTGTAGCTCAGGGCCGGCAATGATATAGTTGAGCGGCCCGAGCTTAACCTCAGCGTTTGAGTGTTGATAAAAGCCATTGATGGCATAAAGGACAAAATACGTTCCGAACACTTCAGGGCTTACGCCCAGCAATAAGAAAGGCGCTGTGTCTCCAAGGAACTGTATTGCTTTGTCAAATGGATGAAATCGACCAACATTGATCGTGTAAAGTTTGTCAGATGCGTGGTGTACCGCATGAAGACGCCAAAGTGGGCCATAGACATGAAGCGCCCGGTGTATCCAGTAGCGAAAGAACTCCGCCACCACCAACATCAGCATGATTTGAACCAGTATAGGCGCCTCGTGTGGCCAAAAGCCAGTTATCGCAACCACTTCGCTTTGGGAGACGCCCACAAGAATTGCCAAAGTCAGCGCTTTCAATGTGACCGGGACACCTATCTGAACAAAAGCAACGAAAAGCCCGTCCTGAACTACTTCCTTAAGAAGAGGGCGCCAGTCCTTGCGTGCAGGCGCAAGAGTCTCGTGCAGGATAATTCCAACCAACCCTAGAAGCGCGCTCAGATAAGATGAGAAGAGAAGTGGTGCGCCGGTGTCTCGCAGCCAGACGTACATTGTAAATCCGCTTATGATCAGGATCGGATAGGCAGCTACAGCCGCAATCTTGCGGGCCAAATGCTCCCAGAATGTGGAAGGTTCTTCGGCCGTTAGAAGCGTGCCCAATGTCAGCAGAAAAGCAGCCAATATGAAGTGAAATGCGGATGATACCGCTCCATCAAACCACGACGATGAAGACAACTCGAGAAAGCCGATAACCATACGCAAAAACATCGCCAGTGCATAAACGAACGCTGCAATCTTGAGTGCGCGGCCAAGGCGAGGTCTCCGAGAATTTGGGCTAACCCCCCAAGTAACGGTGAGCATTGTCAAAAATATCAGTATCTGGAGGCCCAATAAAACCGGATAGGGCATGGTATCGGTGTGCCATAGATCAAAGCGCGGCAATCCGTCCAAATCGCGGTTGAGTTGCAGGTACTGCGCGATGATCCGGAGAGAAAATATGAAACTGAGTGCTACCAGTATTGGCCGGAGAAGTTGTGAACGGCCGCCGTTTTGTGTCTCGTTCATCAAGGAAGCATCCCTTTGTTTTTGTTCGGGAGCGGCACGTAGTTTCATGGCTCAAAGCCCCGAACTATGGGCATTACTCGGTTTCCGTTGTGTTTGTGTCTCGAAGCAAGAGAGCTGATTGTCATTTCAACGAAATCTGCATTCCGCCGCCTGTCCGGCATATGCAGAGCTGCGGGTATCGTTGAAGCCGGGCAGAAGGCAGGCTGCGAAGGTGCTGAAAAGCGCGTCGCGGGTGGGCTTCATAAACTTAGTTGATGAAGCGCCGGGCAAGGGATTGTCTGCAGCGCACCCGGAAAGAGCGACTGCGGCTCCAAGCGCCGCCACGGCAAGGAAGCCTCTGAATGGGCCCCGGCGATCGGCGCAATCAAGATCAGCGGATCCATCAAGTGTATCTGAACCCGTGGTTCCGACTGGCTTTGTGGAATAAATTACATTCATCTCGACCTCCAGGAATTTATATGAACAGCGTTCAAATAAATTGTTACGCGCGCGGCGATCGCGAGTCAACAAATAAATGAACGACGTTCATATTTGTAGCCAAGCCAACCCTATCAGGAATCGAAGAATTGAGGAGAAAGTCAGTCAAACTTCTTTACTTCCGAATATTCGCTCTGCTGCTTCACAACCAAAACGCGAATATTGAAGCTCGTGATCACTTCCTCAGAGCCAGATACCTTCTAAAAACGGTGGCGTGTGCGTTGGCGGCGCGGTTTAGCTTGAAGGCACCTCCGTTGGAAAGGCTGCGCTCGTGGTTGAACACGGCGCCATACCACCCGCCATGAAACTGAAAATGGCCGCCTGAATTCCACGGCTGAGCCCCATTAAAAATGGGGGGATTACCGAGTGATTGTTGATCTCGAACACATTTTAATCAGAAACTCTTGTGTCACCCAATACAATCTGGGCTGGCTTCTTCCCTGCTCAGCGCCAACTGGCCGAGCCGCGAGGACGGCTCGGTCTCTTTTCGTGATGGAGCTAGGGCTTCGGCGAAACCACCTTTTTGGGCGCATTAATCATGTCGATTGCTGTTCGAAATAGACGTGTTTCAGGGTCTGCAAGATCAGCGATGACATCGAAGTGGTTGCGGTTGGGCACTTCAAATTCGATGACCGAGCCTCCGGCTTGGGAAACTTTGGCGGTGAAGTCCTGACTCTGGCGTTTGAACTCGGTGGTTTCGGTTTCACCCCAGACAACGACAAGAGGTACGTCGACGGGGGCCGGTAGTTGCATCGGGCTATTTAAGCGCGCCAAGGCTTTTGTCAGGGACAGCCAATCGTTCGGCTTGCAGAAGCGCAGGGGCTCCAAATCATACAGACCGCTTGCAAGAAGCGCGCCTTTGACCGGGCTTCCTAATTCACTGGTGTCCGGCTGGAGTGCCATTGCTGCGAGATGAGCGCCCGCAGACGAGCCGCCGAGGTAGACACGAGCGGCGTCAAAGCTCAGACGTTGCGTATTTTGAGTGAGGTGCGAGACGGCGCGCCGGACTTGATCGACAATTTGGCCCAGAGACGCGGCCGGTGCCAGTGAATATTCGACAACTGCAACACCGACACCCATCGAAACGAACGATTTCGCCATAAAGGCTGAGTCGGATCTGCCCAGAGCGCGCCAATAGCCTCCGTGGATGAAGACAAACAGCGGGCTGTTGGGCGCCTTGGCGGGAAAGAAATCTATGCGTTCGTCGTCGCCAGGGCCGTAGGCAATATCGCAGATGACCGAGAGGTTGGAATAGGCGCTATTGCTGAGGTTGCGATAAGCGCGCATCTCGGCGTCGAAGTCGCTTACCGTGCCGCGGGCATCGTATTGTGTTTCGAGGTCGGCCATTGTCATGCAGCGATAGGGGTGTTCCAAACCTCAGACTCCTAAATATTTTTCAGCAAAGTTGTCTTCAGCGCGCATGGCGGCGATGTCTCCGTGCCAAGCGACCTGGCCTTTGACGAGAACGTAATTGTCATCAGCAAGGCGAGCCATATCGTCGAGGTTTTTGTCGATCACGAGGGTCGTTTGTCCTTCAGCTTTCAGTTCACTTAGGACGGACCAGATTTCCTGGCGGATAAGGGGGGCGAGGCCCTCGGTGGCTTCGTCAAGGATCAACAGTATGGGGTTGGTCATCAGAGCGCGCCCAATGGCCAGCATTTGTTGTTCGCCGCCGGACAATGAATTTCCAAGCTGGTTCACTCGATCCCTGAGGCGTGGAAAGCGCGCGAATACTTTATCGAGATCCCATGGGCCGGGTCGGTTAGATCGGTTGGCAGCCGTCGCAACGAGGTTTTCGCGGACGCTGAGTGTTGGGAAAATCTGACGGCCTTCCGGGACAAGCGCTATCCCGGCGCGGCCGATTTGATATGGGCGCTGTTGGGTGATGGTGTCGCCGTTGAATCGAATGGTTCCCGCCTTAGCGGGTGTTAGGCCAGTAATTGTGCGGACTGTTGTTGTCTTACCCATGCCATTGCGACCCATGAGCATGACAAGATCGCCTTCCTTGAGTGTCAGGCTAATTCCGAAGAGAACTTGGGACGAGCCGTAGCTGGTTTCGACGTTTTCAAGGGTCAGCATCAGGCGGAGTACTCCTGGTGGAGTTCATGCGTTCCAAGGTAGGCTTCTTGCACGTCGCGGTTGGCTCGGATCGCTTGGGGTGTGTCTGTTGCGATGATTTTGCCGTAGACGAGAACGGAAATCCTGTCTGCGAGCGAGAAGACAACGTCCATATCGTGTTCGACGAGCAGCATTGTCGTGGTGCCGCGAAGGCTAGTCAGAAGGGTTGTGAGATTGCGACTTTCCTCGACGCCCATACCCGCCATTGGTTCATCAAGGAGGAGAAGTTTCGGGTCGGCGGCGAGGGCCATTGCGATTTCAAGTTGGCGTTTCTGGCCGTGCGCCAAATTTTCGGCGCGGCTGTCAGCTTCGTCCGCAAGGCCTGTGCGTTCAAGAATGGCGTCAGCTTTGGCGCGTTCGGCCTGATCTGAGCCTGCTTTGGCGAAAACCTGGAAGACCTGGTTGTCCAGAGATTGCAAAACAAGACCCACGTTGTCGCGAACGGTGAATTCAGGAATGACCGAGGTAATCTGGAAACTGCGAACCAGTCCGGCATGGGGGCGTTTGTGGGCCGGAAGCGCCAGGAGGTCCCGTCCGTCGAACGTGATCGAGCCGCTATCGGGCGTAAGATAACCGGAGATTTGGCTGATGAGGGTGGTTTTGCCTGCTCCGTTGGGACCGATCAGAGCGTGAATTGTGCCCTCATTGACAGTGAGAGAGACGTTCTCGGTTGCTTGCAAAGCACCGAATGACTTGGAGAGATTCTTGATGTCCAGCATAGGGCGGCTCACCCGTTTTTCCTGAAGATGAGACCGTAGAGACCGGTTTTAGCAAAGAGGACGATGAGGATCAGAATTGGCCCGAATACAACGCGCCAATGTTCCTTGAGAAGGTCCATACCAAGTTCGTGGAAGATGATCGGCAGAAATTCTTCGAGAAGGAGAAATACGAATGCGCCCATGACGGGGCCGATGAGCGTTCCAATACCGCCAAGGATGACGACGATCATCAGGTCTCCGGATTTGGTCCAGTGGGTTAGTCCGGGGCTGACGAATTCGGTGTGGTTTGCCATCAACGCTCCTGCGAGGCCCGCGCCCGCGCCCGCGATAACGAAGATCAGGAGCTTTGCGCTGTAAGGGCGGATGCCGATAGATGTCATGCGGTCTTCATTTTGGCGAATCGCAGCAAGGACGCGGCCGAATTTTGATCGGACGAGACGGTGGCAGAAAGCGAAGAACGCGGCGAAGATTGCGAGGCAGAAATAGTAGAACGTGATGCGATCGTTGAGGTCGATGACCGGCAGGACGTTGCGGCCTTCGAACATCATCATGCCATCGTCTCCGCCGTAAGCCTCGAGGGAAACGAAGAGGAAGAACAGCATTTGGCCAAAGGATAGCGTGATCATGATGAAGTAAACGCCCTTTGTTCGTAAAGCGAGTGCCCCGATTATGAGAGCGAAAAGGGCGGAGATCACAATGGCGAGGGGCAGGACGATGAGGCCTGTGAGAGTGCCGTCGAAGCCCAAAACCGTTGTGTCTTCGAAGTTGTGGAAGGCGAGGATGCCGACGACGTATGCGCCTACGCCGAAGAAAGCGGCGTGGCCGAAGGAGACGAGGCCAGTGTAGCCGATGAGGAGGTCGAGACTGACGGCTCCGATAGCGAAGATGACGAGGCGCGTGGCAGTTGAGATGAGGTAGGACGAATTGGCTGCGGTGAGGATCCATGGCAGAACAACGAGGAGCAGCGCGCCGAGGGCGTAGAATGCTGGGAGGTGCTTTTCGCTGAGCATATCAGACGGCCTTTATGACAGGGAAAAGGCCGGTTGGTTTGAAGACCAGTACGATAATCATTAACAAGTAAACCGACATAGAGGAAAGCGCTGCGCCGACCCCGTTTGCTGTAGCAGGGTCGAGGAATTGTTCGAGGATGTCAGGGAGAAAGGCGCGACCCAACGTATCGACAAGACCAACCGTCAGCGCGCCTAAAAGAGCGCCTCGAATCGAACCAATGCCACCGATCACGATACAGACGAAGCTGAGGATCAAAAGGTTCTCGCCCATGCCGACTTCTACCGATGTGAGGGGGGCGGAGAGACCGCCCGCGAGGCCTGCGAATAGGGCTCCGACGACAAAGATTGTGGTGTTTAGGGCCTGGATGTTGACGCCAAGGGCTCGGATCATTTCGGGGTTGGTTGTTCCGGCCCGGATACGCATGCCGGTACGGGTTTTTACGATGATGAACCACAGGACCGCGGCAACCATCAGGCCGACCGCGATGATAGTGATGCGGTAAAGCGGATAGGTGAATGTCTCGGTAATCTGCACCGCGCCAGAGAGCGCTTCAGGGACGTTCAGGAACAAGGGTGTGCGGCCAAAGACGATCGAGACGGCTTCGTTAAAAAATAAAATGAGGCCAAAGGTGGCAAGCACCTGATCGAGGTGGTCGCGGTGGTAGAGCGGACGGATGATGAGAAGTTCGATGACCAACGCGAAGGCGGCGACCACTGGGAATGACAGGAGGAGTCCAAGGAAGAAAGAGCCAGTTAGGTCTGTAAGGACTGCGACGGCGTAGGCTCCGATCATAAAGAGCGAGCCGTGGGCAAGGTTGATAATGTTCATGAACCCGAAGACCAACGTAAGGCCGGCCGAGACGAGGAACAGGAACATGCCTAGTTGCAGCCCGTTCAGCAGTTGCTCGAAGAAAAGCTGGCTCATTTTTTGGTCCGGGGGTGTTAAAATCGAAGGCTGGCCCGGGGAGGCCAGCCCTCTTTTGTCCTACGGCGCTTACAGCTTACATCGGGCACTCGGACGCGTAAGCGTCAGAATGGTTCTCGGCGATGATGCCAGTCGTTCTGTTACGGAATTCACCGTCGATTTCGACCACCTCACGCCCGTACCAGTTCTGGATGGGGTGGTTGTTGGTGTTGAACTTAAAAGGCCCGCGCACCGCTTCAAAGTCGGCAGCTTGCAGAGCGGCTCTGAAGCCATCCATATCAGCAGTGACCTTGCCGCCGGTGGCGCGCAGCGCGCTCGCGATCAGGCGCGCCGTGTCGTAGCCTTGGCTTGCGTAAACGGTTGGCGAACGATCGTAGGTTGCCTCGAAGCTTGCTACGAAAGCGATGTTTGCCGCATTGTCGAGGTCGTGGTTCCAATGCGAGGTATTTTGAACGCCCAGCATGGATGCGCCGACTGCGCGCAGGATGTTGATGTCGGCAGAGGGTGCGGCGAGAACGAGTGGAATTTCGTCACGCAGACCGGCTTGATCGTATTGCTTCATGAAGTTGATGCCCATCCCGCCGGGCAGGAACTGAAACACCATTTCAGGCTTGGCGGCGCGGATCTTCGCGATCTCGGCGGCGTAGTCGGTTTGACCAAGTTGGGTATAGGTTTCTTCGACGATTTCGCCTGTGAAGAAGCGTTTAAACCCGGCCAGTGCATCTTTGCCGGCCTGATAGTTCGGCGCGAGGATGTAGGCGTTGTTGTAGCCTAGGTTTGATGCTGCGATTCCTGCCGATTCGTGGAGTGTATCGTTCTGCCAGGATGCTACGAAGTAGTTTTCGTGGCAGGCTTTGCCGGCGAATTGCGATGGCCCGGAGTTTGGCGAGATGTAGAAGCGACCGGCGCGCAGCGTCAGCGGGGCGACCACAGGTGCGATGTTCGAGAAGATGACACCTGTCATGATCTCGACTTCATCGCGCTCGAGGAAGCGTTCCGCGATGGCGCGGCCATTTTCCGGCTTCAAGCCGTCGTCTTCCACGATGACTTCAACCGGCACGCCGCCGAGAGTTCCGCCTTCTTCTTCGATAGCGAGAAGGAAGCCGTCGCGCACATCTGTTCCGAGATATCCGGCGGGGCCGGAAAGTGTGGTAATCATGCCGATCTTCAGCGCGTCTTGCGCCGTACCAGCCGTTGCGAGCGCACAAAGCGCTGTGGCGGCAAGAAGAGTTTTCAGTCTCATTGTTATCTCCCTAGATATTTGCGCGCGTTTTGGCCGCGCCATTATTCTGATGAGGGTGCCGTTCCGAAAAACCTATCGTCAACGACTAAATTTCTGATTTTAAAGCTGAACCCACCCTTCTGGGGCTTCCTTGCCGGGGTGAACGACGCCGCAGTCGGGGCAAGTTCGGGCGTCTTGGCACGCATAGAAGGCCTGATAGACCGGGGGCAAATCCCGCACGATTGACTGAAGTTGCATCTCGGCACGGTGGACCCGGGCGCCGCATTCAAAGCAGTACCATTCGATTGCATCAAGTTCGCCAATTTGGCGCTTTGGTTCGATGACAAGGCCGATGGAGCCCTCTTGCGGGCGCTGCGGTGAGTGGCGGATGTGGGGTGGCAAAAGGAAAATTTCGCCTTCCCGGATCGGGACGTCGTAGAATTCCTTGCCATCATAGAGCTTCAAAAGCATATCGCCTTTAATCTGGTAGAAGAATTCTTCCACAGGATCGTCGTGATAGTCGGTGCGCTTGTTCGGGCCACCGACGATTGTGACCATCATGTCGGCGTCTTCCCAGATCTGCTGATTGCCAACGGGTGGTTTTAGCAGGTGTTTGTGCTCTTCAATCCAGCCGTTGAAGTTGAACGCGCTAAGTTTCGACATGCCAGCCCTCCTTGATGGTGTCGCAAGAGTGCGGGGATATGAGGTTCAATTCAATAAACAATTCGCGTGTTGGTAATCGTCGCGAGTTTTCTGGGTGGCTGTTGGCGCTGCTTTTATTCCGTCATACCGTAAAGTGGGCGAGGGCATATGCGTAAGCGCTTTTGCCATTGACCACAGCAAAAGAGACGGCGTGCGTATGGAATACCCAGAACTCTTCCTTTTTATCGATGGCGCATGGCGCAAGACCGCGAACACCCTGCCAGTCTTCAATCCGGCGACCGAGGCGGTGATTGGTCAGGTACCGGTCGCCGCTAAGACGGACCTTGATGATGCACTTGATGCAGCGGAGAGGGGATTTCGGATTTGGAGCAAGGTGTCGCCGCGGGAGCGGAGCGACGTGATGCTTCGGGCCGCACGGCTCATGCGCGAGCGCATCGAAAAGATCGCATACTCGATCACGTTGGAGCATGGGAAACCCTATAAGCAAGCTCGCCTTGAAGTCATTCGGGGTGCTGAGTTTTTCGAGTGGGATGCCGGCGAGGCGCAAAGGCTGTACGGGCGGGTGATCCCCGGCGCTCAGGGAGTGCGGCACATGGTATTGCGACAGCCGGTTGGTCAGGTTGCTGCGTTTTCGCCGTGGAATTTCCCGATGAGCCAACCCGCGCGCAAGATTGCGGGGGCCCTGGCATCAGGGTGTTCGGTGATTTTGAAGGCCGCTGAGGAAACGCCTGCTGGTGCGCTGCATATCGCGCGCGCATTTCAGGATGCGGGGTTGCCGGACGGCGTGTTGAATTTGGTTTTTGGAGTTCCGGCCGATATCTCGGCCCACCTGATACCTGACAATAGAATTCGGTTGGTGGCCTTCACTGGGTCGACGGTTGTAGGACGCAAATTGACAACTATGGCGTCAGAATACATGACTCCGGTTTTGATGGAGCTTGGGGGTCACGCTCCGGTTATTGTCTGCGACGATGTGGATCCTGCTGTGGTTGCTCCGATTTGTGCGGATCGAAAGTATCGCAATACAGGGCAGGTGTGTACGTCGCCTACTCGCTTCTATGTCGATGAGGGTTTGTTTGGCAGGTTCTCGGACGCGTTCACCGCCAAGGCGAACGCCACGATTGTTGGAGATGGCCTGATTGAAGGGATCGAAATGGGCCCCGTTGCGAATGATCGGCGACTTGAGGCAATGGCGCGGCTTGTTGAGGACGCGGTTGAGCAAGGGGCTGACTTGCTTGCCGGGGGCGCGCGGATTGGGAACAAGGGGTATTTCTTTGAGCCGACTGTTCTCGCGAATGTTCCTGATACTGCGCGCATCATGGCGGAAGAGCCGTTTGGCCCGATAGCGATTCTAAATCCGGTTGGGTCATTGGACGAGGGGATTTACCAAGCAAACCGGCTTCCCTATGGCCTTGCAGCCTATGGGTTTACACATTCAGCGGCCAACGCAGATCGTATGGCCGAGGGTGTTGAAGCTGGAAATCTGTCTATCAATACGCTCGAAGCTTCGTTGCCGGAAACGCCCTTTGGGGGTGTGAAGTGGAGCGGGTACGGACGAGAGGGGGGCGAGGAAGGCTTGCACCACTACACGGTCGTAAAGAACGTGTCTCACAAGATGTCCATCGACTAATACGAGTCAGCTTTAGAACCTGATCGGTTTGCGATCCTCAAGAATTTTTGCGACCACGCTCATGGCTGCAAGGGCTGAGCTTCTCGGATTGTCCGGCAGGCTGTTGCCGGAGATTGCGAAGGTCAGGGCGCCGAAATCCCCTGTCGCGGTGACCTCATGGATGTTTGAGGTCGCAAAGGGGTCAGCGATCAATTCGACATCTGTATTGTCAAAACCCAGTGACGATAGTGCGACGGCGGCGGCAACGTTTGCGTTCTTGGGGTATGCGAGCGAGGCCTCTCGGGCGGAACCTGAAAAATGAGTTGCGGCTTCGGACAGGTTGGCGAGATCAAGCTTGTCTTCTGCAGGAGATCCCATCCAGCCTTTCGGTGGTTTGCGTCCTGTGTAGGTGACCTTATCGAGTGTTCCGGCACGGCCTGCCCGCAAAGCGTCAAGCGCGCCGATTGCGCCGCTTGACAGATGCAGCACAGACCCGCCTTCCTGCGCAGCGTCGCCGAGTTCCGCTTCAAGTTTGGCATCGGCAAGAGCCCCAATGGAGACGGTCACGACATCGATGCCCGCGCGCAGGGCCTCAACGCCGTGAGTGCGAAGGGCTTCGT